>NZ_JBIYDW010000007.1:0-199580 GCF_044909235.1 Dermacoccus sp. GAS27A
CCGGTCACATTCCGAACCCGGAAGCTAAGCCCTTCAGCGCCGATGGTACTGCACTCGGTAGGGTGTGGGAGAGTAGGACACCGCCGGACTTCTTCTAAGACGTGGTGGTCTTGAACAGCTCCCCCGAAAGACTGGGGTTGAGTAGTTCAAGACCATCACGCATTTCTACGTCCACCACAAACACCTGAACCGCGGCGCCCCCTGCGAATGCTTGTACGGGTGCGGATAGACACGTACATGACGTTGCCCACTCCCTCGGGGTTGGCCGTCGGCGTCGTGTCGCCCTCACCGCGGCTCGCACCCTGGGGCATCTCGACGAACGCGACGTCGCGGTGGCCGAGGTCGTACAGGTACGTGGCCAGGGTGCGCATCGCGGCGCGTTCGTCGATCGTCAGCTGCAGGACACCGTCGATCGCGGGGTAACCCATGCCGGGGAGCGGGATGCGGCGATGGCGCAGGTGGTCCAGCACCGCCGCCGAGACATGCCCGCCGAGCGGGAAGACGACGGCGTCGAGGGGGATGCCGGACATGCGTCGCACGACCTCGTGCTCATCGCTGCCCTGCGCCGGGATGAGCAGGATGCCGCTCGAGTTCTGGCCCAGGTGCTGCGCGAGACCGTCGAGCACGCTGACGGCGAACGGGTCACTGAACGAGTTGAGCAGTGGGCCCTCGGCGAAGACACCGACGATCCCGGAGGGTCCCTGTCGCAGGGACGAGGCGAGCGGGTCGGGGCCGCCGTAGTCGAGATCCTCGGTGGCATTGAGGACGCGCTCGCGCGTCGCGTCGGCTTCGTTCATCGTCCACCACGGCCGGGGGATGGCAATTTTGTGCTGGCACCCATCGATGTGGGACGGGCTGAGCGGTATCCGTCACGTGGTTACTGAAGCGTAGGTAGGGTTGGGGGATCGCGGCGCGGACCGCGACACCCGAGCTGACGACGGCCAAAGGAGACCAAAGCGATGACGACCTCACGGACCCGGGTGACGCTGCTCGACGTGGCGCGCGGGGCGCTGACGATGACGCCCGACGTCCCCCACGTCGCCAAGCATCTGCCGTCCTTACTGCTGCGTCGATCGGGCCGCGCCATGTCGATCGGCTCGGTGTTCGAAGGGCTCGCCGAGCGGCACCCGCAGCGTCCGTTCGTCGTGGCCGACGAGGGGCGCCTCACCTATGCAGAGGCCAATGAGCGTGTCAACCGGCTCGCGTGGGTGCTCAAGGACGCTGCGGTTCGTCACGGGGACGTCGTCGGGCTGATGGCGCACAACTCGATCGACATGCTGCTCGTCATGCTCGCGACCGTGAAGATCGGCGCCGTCAGCGGGCTGATCAACTACAACCAGCAGGGCGATGTGCTCGCCCACAGCCTCGGAGTACTCGACGCCCGCGTCATCGTCGCCGAGCCGTCGTTGCTCGAGGCGGTGACGACGTGCCTCGCGGGGGAGGGCGCAGCGAACACCGCACCGTCGTCGGATACCGGGCGCCACGCGGACGTCGTCGGGCTCGACGAGCTCGTCGCACAGGCGACGAACGCGCCTACGGCGGCGGCGCAGAACCCGCCCGAATGCGCGCAGGTGCGCGGCAGCGACAAGGCGTACTACATCTTCACCTCCGGCACGACGGGCATGCCGAAGGCCTCCATCATGAGCCACCATCGGTGGCTGCAGTCGTACTCGGGCCTCGGCGGGCTGGGCGTGCGGCTGCGCGAGGGCGACACTCTCTACTGCTGCCTGCCGCTGTATCACAACAACGCCGTGACGGTCGCGCTCGGAGCCGTGCTCAACGGCGGCGCGTGCTTCGCCATCGCGCGCAAGTTCTCCGTCTCCAACTTCTGGGACGACGTCATCCGCTTCGACGCGACGTCGTTCGTCTACATCGGCGAACTGTGCCGCTATCTGCTCGGCCAGCCGCAGCGGGACGTCGACCGGGCGCACCGCATCCGCGTCATCGTCGGCAACGGCCTGCGGACCGACATCTGGGCCGAGTTCCAGGAGCGCTTCGGCATCGCGCGCGTCGCCGAGTTCTACGGGGCGAGCGAGTGCAACATCGCGTTCATCAACGCCTACAACATCTCCGAGACGGCCGGCACGTGCCCACTGCCGCACAAGGTCGTCGCCTACGACCCGGAGACGGGCGGCGCGGTGCGCGACGCGAACGGGCGGCTGCGTCAGGTCAAGGTCGGCGAGGCGGGCCTGCTGCTCGCCAAGGTGACGAAGGCGCAGCCGTTCGACGGGTACACCGACGACGACGCCACCGAGAAGAAGCTGCTGCGCGACGGTTTCAAGGACGGCGACTGCTGGTTCATCACCGGCGACCTCGTGCGCCGGCAGGGGCTCAACCACGTGGCGTTCGTCGATCGGCTCGGCGACACGTTCCGGTGGAAGGGCGAGAACGTCGCGACGACGGAGGTCGAGGCGGCCCTCGAGCGGCTGCCGTTCGTCGAGGACTGCGTCGTCTACGGCGTCGAGGTGCCCGGCTGCGACGGGCGAGCCGGCATGGCCGCCGTCGTGCTGCGCGAGGGCGAGCCCTTCGACGCCATCGCGGCCGTGGCGCTCGACGAACGCCTGCCGAAATACGCGGTGCCACTTTTCGTGCGCGAGGTCGATTCGCTCGAGCACACCTCGACGTTCAAGTCGCGCAAGGTCGAACTGCGCGACGCCGGGTTCGCCGGCGTGGGTGACGACCGCGTGTGGGTGCTGACGCGTGACGGCTACGTGCCCTTCTACGAGAGCTACCCCGAAGACGTCGCAGCAGCGCGTCAGCCGTGAGGGGTTGAGCTTCGCCGTCGGCCGGCCATGTGGTTGTGCGGCAGCCGTGAGGGGTGGAGCGTCGCGTCGGCGTGGTGGTTCAGCGTGTCGGGCGTCAGAACGATGCGGTGGCGAGCTTGACGGCGAACAGGCAGAAGGCCGTCCCCGCGGCGAGATGTGCGCCGGCGACGACGCGCGGGCGTCCTGCGACGCGGTGGCCGAGCCGCGCACTGATGGCGATGACGGCCGCGAGGTAGATGAGGCTGATGATCTGCATGATGACGGCGAGCACCCCGAAGTTGACCCACAGGTGCGGATCGCCCGGCGTCACGAACTGCACGAAGAACGCGGCGAAGAACAGGATCGACTTGGAGTTGAGCATGCCCGTCGCGATCGAGCGGCGGAACGGGGACGTCGCGATGCCGGCGTCATCGGGGGCCGCGCCTGTGTCGATGGGGTTGAGCGAGTCGTCCGTGGCCTCGGCGCGCGTCAGCGCTCGATGTTCGCGCAGCAACTGCACCCCTCGGCGCAGCAGACCGAACCCGAGATAGGCGAGATAGGCGCCGCCGACGAGCGTCAGCGCGCGGAAGAACAGCGACCCGCCCGTCAGCAGCGTGCCCGCGCCGGCGACGGCCGCGATCATGAGGATGCTGTCGCTGATGAACACACCGGCGGCGGCCTGCCAGCCGGCGCGTCGCGACACCTGCGCGGCGCTCGTCGCGACGAACAGCGAGTTCGGCCCGGGCAGCAGGATGATGAGCACCGCGCCGAGGGAGAACTGCGCGAGCTGGGCGAACGTCAGCGTCATGCGCGCTCGACGGACGCCTCACCCGCGCCGAGATCGCGGATGGCGGCGCGCTGCGCGAGGCGGTGCTCGCGACGGATCTGCGCGGCGCGGAAGCGGCGCTTCTCCTCCTCCGTCACCGGCTCGAGCGTCGGCACCTGACGCGGCCTGCCCGACTCGTCGACGCCGACCATGACGAGGAACGCCGTCGCGACGTGGACCGGGGGCGTGCGATCGTCCCACCGCGTCGTCTCGACGCGCGCGCCGACCTCCATCGACGAGCGACCCGCCCAGTTGACCTGCGTCTTCACCGTCAGCACGTCACCGACGCGCACCGGGGCGAGGAACAGCATCTCGTCCATCGCGGCCGTGACGGCGGGGCCCTGCGCGAAGCGTGCCGAGACGGCGCCCGCGGCGTCGTCGACGAACTTCATGATGTTGCCACCATGGACGGTGCCGAGCAGGTTCGTGTGCTGGTTGCCCATGATCTGGCTGAGGACGAGTTGCGTGTCGGAGGGAGCGGTCATGACCGCCATTGTCTCGCAGGATCTCAGCGGTTCGTAACGAGCCCGGCGCCCTCGAGATGGGTGAACTCGTTGAACGTCAGCAACCGAGGGCCATGACGATCGATCGTGATGCGCGTGACGCCCGTGTTGACCGCCGCGAGGGTGAAGTGCTTCCACGCATCGAGGCTGCCGCCGGCGGTGAGGTGAGCCGCCGTCCAGCACACCGGGCCGGCCGACGTCACGACGACGACGTGCTCGTGCGCGGCGTCGACGAGATCGTCGAGCGCCTCGTTCGTGCGCGAGGTGAACTGCTCGAAGCTCTCCGGGTACTCGTGGTCGTACTGGCCGCCACTCCAGCGATCGACGGCCTTCTCGAACGTCTCCTCGAACGCGATGCGCGGACGCAACGTACGCACCATGTCGGCCTTCAACACGAGCATGTTCTTGTACGCCGGTTTGTACGCCGTCAGGAGCGCGCGATGATCGAGCTCGTTCCAGCGCTCGTCGCGACCACGCGCCACGACGCGCGGGGCATGCGCGGCGATGATGGCGTCATCAGGCTGTTCATCGGGTTTCGGGTGAGGGGGCTTGCCTCTGGAGGGTTCTCTCGGCGCGTGTGTGGCGGCGTCCTGGGTGCTCTCCAGGTGTTGCGCTCGGTCTGTTTCTCGGTCGCTCGACGCCGGGGCGGGCGGCGTGGCCGGCGCCTCCGATTCGTCCGCGCGGGGGTGAGCGGGCGTCGTCACGTGTGTGGGTTCGGTGGCGGGGGCGTCGTCGAGCTGCCAGCCGGCGCCCGCGGCGATCTCGGCGAGAGTCTGACGGTGGCGCTTCATCGAACCACTGACGATGAGGCTCGGTGCGACGCCGTGCGCGGCGAAGTGCTTGCCGAGCAGATACGCCTGCTCGTGGCCCGTCTCGGAGAGGTTGTCGTAGTCGGACTTGCCGAAGGACGCCTGCCCGTGGCGCACGAGCCAGACCGAACGCGTTTCCATGGACCAATCTTGCCGCACCACGTGCTACCCGCGGGTAGCCTTTCGTCGTGCATTCCACGACCGCCCTCGAGGCCACCGTCACGACCACGAGCGGGCTCACGAGCCACGTCACCTTCATTCCCGTCGACGACCCGGCGGCGCCCGTCCTCGTCATCCGACCGGCGTTCGGGGCGCCCGCGTCGTACTACCGGCACCTGACGCCGGCGCTCGCCGAGGCAGGGCTCGCGAGCCTCGTCGTCGAGTACCCGGGGCGGGAGACGCGCGACGGAATCGGGCGCGAGACGACGTACGGCTACGACGCGCTCGCGACCGGGGCGCACGAGAGCGTCATGACGCACGTGCGCGAGCTTCGGCCCGACGCCCCGGTCGTGCTGCTCGGGCACAGCCTCGGCGGGCACGTGTCGATCTTCGCGGCGGCGCTGCACCCGGATGGGCCGGCCGCGGTCGACGGCGTGATCCTCGCGGCGTCGGCAAGTCCCTACTGGCGGGGGTACGGGGCGCCCGGCAGGGTGCGCTCCTTCGCCGGGACAGCGCTGATGGCGACCGTCGCGCGCGCCGTCGGGTACTGGCCGGGCGACCGGCTGAAGTTCTGGGGGCGCCAATCGCGGGTGCTCGTGCAGGACTGGTCGCGGATGGCGCGTACCGGGCGCGTGCGTCCGTCGGGGGCTCAGATCGACTACGAGGCGGCGTTGGGGGCCTATGGCGGGCAGGTGCTCGCGATCTCACTGCCGAACGACTCGTTCGCACCCGTCGGCGGGCTCGAGCAGATGCTGCGCTGGGTGCCTAAGGCGCGCGTGACGCGCTGGCACTCGCCGGACGATCTCGGGCACATCCAGTGGGTGCGTCGCAACGTCGACGTCGTGCCCGTCATCGCTGCGTGGGTCGAGGAGAACATCGCGGCTCGGTGACGGGTGCGTGATGGGTGTTGACGCCTGGCGGCGGGGGGTAGTTGCACGAGTCATGTGCATCTGCACGTCGAATGTGCGGCACATTCCTCGTGCAGATGCGCAGAAGTCGTGCAGCTAAAAACTGCGATTGCGTCCGGTCGATGACGAAGCGTGCAGGTTCCAGATCTGACGAGCGACGTCGACGTACTGCTCGCGTGGGCCTGCGGTGGAGGGTGTCTCTGGTTCGGCGGCGCTCTCGCCATCGCTGTCGAAGCAGTGGACGAACGTCGCGTGGACGAGGGTGAGGACGTCGTCCGGGCTCGTGCACGCAGGCAGTCCCGAGGCGATGTACTCGGCCTCGGCGTCGAACTCGTTCGACGGCGCGCCGATCTCGGCGAGCCCGAGGAGGTTTGCGGCGTCGAGGATCTCGCTGATGCGGGGTGCCACCGTCGAGCCCCGCAGGCGCGCCGGGATGACGTGTGGCTCGCCCTGTTCGCGCGTCACGCGCCAGGCCACGCCGCCTGGTTTCTCGGTGACGGCGTAGGTGGAGGTGCCGTACTCGGTGTCGCGGTGCCAGATGAGCGCAACGCCGTCATCGGCGGCATGGCCGTCGGGCAGGGCGCCGTCAGCGACCCACCGCCGGTACTTCTCGGCGCGGCCCGGTTCACCGAACAGGTGGGGGCACGCGCTGCCGGGGAGAAAGCCGAGGCCGTCATCGAGGGGTGCGAGTGGGCCGAACGAGTCGGTCGACGACGCCTCGAACCAGCAGTTCATGCCAGCGCTGATACCGGCCAGGACGGTGCCGTTCGCCGCGGCTTCGCGCAGGAGGTCGGGCAGGCCGTGCGTGCGCCAGATCGCGAGCAGGTTGGCCGTCGACCCACCGCCGACGTAGACGACGTCCTGGGTGAGGACGTGGCGGGGGTCGCAGGTCCAGTTGGCGTTCGCGGACTTGGTGAACAGCGACAGGACGCTCGTCTCGGCGCGCCCGGCGAAGGCTTGCTCGAACTTCGCGGCGTAGCCGAGGTCGTCGCCGCTGGCCGTGGGGACGAAGCAGACGCGGGGACGCTCGGCGCGCGTCAGCTCGAGGATGTGCTCGTCGATCGGCGTGACGGCGCCCTCCTGAGAGAAACCCCCGCCGCCGAGGGTGATGATCGTACCGGTGAAGTTCGTCATCCCTCGATTGTCGCCGAGGCGATGCGTGGTGGCGACAGACTTTCAGTCGGCGGGGTTTGGTCTGCCGTCGGGTGTGAGTGCGGGGCGCCGGTCCGTCGTCGTGACTCACCGTCATGGGTCGTCGAGTTCGTCGCTTGGGGCCCAGCTTCCGGCGTGGTTGAGGACGACGGTGAATGTGGACGAAAATCGCCGATGGGTACGAGAATCGCAGGTGAGCACACGCGTCGCCGGCGTGGATCGTGAGATGCCGGGGTGAATGCGACGGCTCGCACTCACCCCGGCATCTCACGCCCGGGCCCGACCGGCGTTCACGCGACGGGTGGGGCGCTCCCCTCATGAACGGAAAGCGCGGCGCGGCTCAGGCCGCAGCCTTCGCCGGAGCGTGCGAACCGTGCGCCGCCAGCGAGTTGGCCGGCTTCGTCAGGGGCTTCGGGGCCACCTTCGCGTGGTGCTTGCCGACCGGCTTGGCCTTCGGCAGCGCCTTGTTCGCGTCCTTGCCATGCGGCTTGGGTGCGGCCTTCGCGTGAGCAGGCTTGGGTGCAGTCTTGCCATGCTTCACCGTCGCCAGCTTGGGCTGCGGCTTGGCCTTCTCACCCGGCTTGGCCTTCTCACCCGGCTTGGCCTTCTCACCCGGCTTGGCCTTCTCACCCGGCTTGCCGTGCTGCGCCGGGGCGGGCTTGCCGTGCGCCTTCGTCTTGCCCGGGTGCGCCGCCTTCGTGCTCGCGGTGCTGCTCTTCGAGTTGGACACGCTCGTCGTCGTGCTCGAGCTGTTACCCGTCGAGCTGGACGCGCTCGACGCCTTCGTGCTCGTGGACGTCGTCGTGCCCGACGTGGCGCTCGTGCTCGTCGACGAGCTGGAGGTGCTCGTCGTGGGCGCGCTCGTCATGCTCGACCAGCAGCTGCTCGAGGCGGCCCAGGGCGACGTCCCGGCCTGGTTGTAGAGCTCGAGGGCGGCGGCGTCCTGCACCGACGCGGGCGCCGAGGCGGCCGTCGTGTAGCCGGCGGAGGCCGACAGGCCCTTCCACGTCGAGTTCAAGAACTGGTAGGCGCCCGAGGCGCCACTCGAGGCGTTGACGGCCTGGTAGTTGCCGCCGCTCTCACAGGACTTGATCTTGGCGAGCACCGATGACGCGGACGACGAGGACGTCGACGTCGCGGCGCTCGCGGTGGAGGCCAGGCCCGCACCGGCGACGCCGACGAGCGCGATTCCGCTCGCGAGCGTCATGGCGCGTTTGCGCTTCTGCTTGGGTGCGGCGTCCGTGGTGTCGTGCGAACGGATCGGGTCGGTGGTGGTGTCGAAGTGGGTCATGACTGTTCCTCTCGTCGGTCTGTTGACGTCATCCACCGTGCCGACGCTTCGTTGCGGGCGGCTGACGCGACTCTGACGGCGACGAAACGTTGTGAGCCTGCTGTGAGGCGTGCCGTCATCGCTTCCTGTCGATGGCGGGCGGCTCTGATCGCTTGTGGGGCAACAGTTTTCGACAGAAGCACCGCGTCGCGGCGAGCCGCCGGGCGAGGGTCCGTCGGTGCCTCAGAGAGGGCGCGTGACGGCCGGCGTTCTTATCGAAATCAAAGGCGAGGTTCTTAGCGTCGCCGTCATGAAGGCACTCATCGTCGACGAATCCGGCCGCACGTCGGCACGTCTGCAGCCGGCGCTCGCGCAGGAGGGGTACGTCGTGCAGGCGGCCTCTCAGCGCGGCGAGGCGCTGTGGTTGGCGAGCGAGGCGGAACCCGACGTCATCGTCATCTGCAGCGCCCGACCCGGCACGCACGACGTCCCCGTCGTCACCGCCCTGCGCGGCGACGGCGAGCGCGCGCCGATCCTCGTCATGGCTCGCCGCGGCGAATCGGCCGACCTCGTCGACGTGCTCGACGCGGGCGCCGACGACGTCGTCACCTCACCCGTGCCGTTCGCCGAGGTCGCCGCGCGTCTGCGAGCTCTGACGCGCAGGGCCCCGCACCTCGTCGAGGACGAACTGCGCGTCGGGACCCTCCGTCTGGATCGCGCGGCGCGCGTCGCCGTCAGGACGCTCGACGACGCCACCACGGGTGACGCCGGCAGCGATCACGCCAGCATCGGTGACGCCCTTGCCGAGCCGGGCGGGGCCACCGCCCGCGACGTGGCGAGCGGCGCGCAAGGGGGTGAGGTGGCGATCGACCTCACCGCCCGCGAGTACGCCGTCCTCGAACTGCTCATGCGCAACGCGGGGCACGTGGTGTCACGCGCGCGCATCGTCGACGATGTCTGGGGCGGGCTCGATGCGGCGACGTCGAACCTCGTCGATCAGGTCGTCAGCCATCTGCGGCGCAAGCTCGACCGCCCGTTCGGTCGCCACGACATCACGACGGTGCGTGGCGTCGGCTACCGCATCGTCGACTCAGCCGCTCAGCTCGACGGCGTCGTGCGACGCGCGTCCTGACGGGCCCCACCCCCGGCCTGCCCGGGCAGCACGACGCCCCCGTCAGGACAAATCCTGACGGGGGCGTCACCGGCACGACACATCGTGCCGAGAGGTCTTACGTGGCCCAGCAGCTGGAGCTGGCGGCCCAGGGGGAGGTGCCGGCCTGGTTGTACAACTCGAGGGCTGCGGCGTCCTGCACCGACGCGGGCGCGTACTTGGCCTTCGAGTAGCCCTTGGCGGCGGAGAGGCCCTGCCACGTCGTGTCGAGGAACTGGTAGGCGCCCGAGGCGGTCGACGACGGGTTCTGCGCCTGGTAGTTGTTCGAGCTCTCGCAGAACTTGATGGCGGCGAGCGTGCTCTGCGCGCCCGAGCCGGTCGCTGCGGAAGCGGTGCTCGCGAGGCCGGCTCCTGCGGTGCCGACGCTGGCGACTGCGCCGGCCAGGGCGGCGGCGCGGTGACGGATGTTCATGGTCGAGTGCGACATGTGGCGTCTCCTCGGAAGGTGTGAGCGGGCACGAAGTGGTGTTGCTCCGTGCGGGTTCTCCACCTGTCTAATGACCGAGCCCCGGCCCGCCGCAAACGCGAGACGCCCGCCGAGCCGTGGCTCGACGGGCGTCACCCGGGAAAAGCGTTGCGTCAGCGCGATGCTCGGCGACGCATGACGAGCGTCACACTCGCCGCGGCGAACGCGAGCGCGGCAGCGCCCGTCAGCGCGCCGGTGTTCGACGACGGCGCGACGCGGTCGGTCTGGACGACGGGGCCGGCCGGCTTCGACGAGGCGTGGGACGTGCCCGGCTTGTGCGGCATCCCGCCCGGCATCTGCGGCATGCCGGACATGCCCATGAGCGTGGTGAACCAGGCGTCCCACTGTGCTTCGGACGCGTTGGCCGACGGCGGCTTCGGCAGGCCGAACATCGTGGCGACCTTGCCGGCCCACGCGTCGTACTCGGCGTCGGAGGCGTCCATCGCGGGCAGTGCCGGCAGGCCGAGCAGCTTCACGACGGCCTTGACGTACGTGTACGCCTGCTCGTCCGTGGCGTTCTCACCCGGGAAGGGCGGCAGGCCGAGGGCCTTCGACGCCTGCTGGAACCACGCCTCGATCTGCGCGTCCGTGGCGTTCTCGCCGGGGAACGGCGGCAGCTTGGCAGCCAGCTGCTCGATGGTGGCGGGCATCGTCGGCTTCGGGGCGGGCTGCTCGGCGAGGGCCGGAGCGGCGAACGAGACAGCGACGAGCGCGGTGCCGAAACCGGCGGCGACGCGGGAGGTGAGTGACACGTGAGTCACCTTTCGATGAAGGCCCGCGAGGCTCGGTCTCGAGCAGATCGGGCATGCACAGCCCATTATGAGCTACTTCACAGGGTGGCGGCGACTCGGCGAGCTGTGCGCTCAGCGGATACGCGAACTATCGCGCCAGTCGCGACGGCAACGTGCGGGTTGGGTGCTCCCGCGCGCTCACACGCCCGTCCGACGGAGCGTGCGAACCCGCACTCCCGTCGAGACAGGACGTGCGGGTTCGTCGAGGGGCAGAGGCGATCAACCGGCGCGGTAGGCGGCCCATTCGTCACGTGTCGGGACTGCGAGGACGCAGATGTTCTTCCACGTCGAGCCGAGCTGACGCCCGAATCGTCCCGTGTTGTACGGCAGGCCATAGCGTTCGCAGATCTCGCGCACCTTGGGGGCGACCTCGATGTAGCGGTTGCTCGGCAGGTCGGGGAAGAGGTGGTGCTCGATCTGGTGGCTGAGGTTGCCCGTCAGCGTGTGAAACGTGCGGGTGCCGGAGATGTTCGCCGAGCCGAGCATCTGCCGGATGTACCAGTCGCCGCGCGTCTCGCCGTCGATCATGCGTTCGTCGAAGGTGTCGACGCCGTCGGGAAAGTGACCGCAGAAGATGACGGCGTGCGCCCAGACGTTGCGCAGTGCGTTCGCCGCGACGGTGCCGCCGAGCGCGCGCAGCGCCGTCGAACAGAAGTTCGTCGGTCGTCCGAGGGCCTTGCCGACGAGCGCGCCGACGGTGGCCGCAGCGAGCGGCGTCGCGACGTAGTCCTTGGCGACCATCGCGATGGCCTTGTCGCGCAGCGCCGCGATGTCGGCCATGACGGCCTCGCGCGACTTGTACCCGGCCTTGTACTGATCCCACTCGATGTCGTAGCTCGCGATGCCCCATTCGAACATCGGCGCGAGCACGAGGTTGACGAGCGGGTTCGCGAGGTCGCGCGGCTTCCACGGCTGGTCGTCGCTGACGCGCAGGATGTTGTAGCCCACGTCGCGGTCCTTGCCGATGACGTTCGTCCACGTGTGGTGCAGGTCGTTGTGCGTGTGCTGCCAGCCGCGGGCGGGCGCGACGAAATCCCACTCCCACGTCGTCGAGTGGATGTCGGGGTCGCGCATCCAATCCCACTGCCCGTGCAGGACGTTGTGGCCGAGCTCCATGTTGTCGAGCACCTTGCCGAGCGCGATGAGGCCGACGCCGGCGCTCCACGCGATCTTCGAGCGGCTGCCGATCATGCAGACGCGGCCCGCGAGTTCCGTCGCACGCTGGATCTTCACCATGCGCTTGACGTACGCCGCGTCCTTCGCGCCGCGCTCGGCGAGCACCTCGTCACGGATCGCGTCGAGTTCGGCGCCGAGGCGTTCGACGTCGTCGTCACTGAGGTGCGCGGCCGTCGGCGGGCGCACGGCGAGGTGGCCGTGCGTCGGCAGGACGCCGGTGCGTTTGTCGGGCTTCGCGGCCGCGCGGGCCGTCTTCGAATCGGCGGCGCCGGGCTTGAGGCCGTTGAGGACGGATGTCATGAGCTGAACTCCTGGTCGGGTTCGTTCTCGCCGGATGGGTAAAGAGGACGTGGGGTGGCCGCGCGTCTGGTCGGCGCGGCAGGACGGAGCGTCGAGGGGGTGACGCCGCAGCGGGATCGTGCGCTCAGGGCGTGCGCGTCGGATCGGCGGGCTAGGGCGCGGGTGGTCATGGTGACATCTCCACCGCTCACGCGTCGAGGTGGACCGGGCCCACCGCGGCGCTGATGCAGGTCTGGATGAGTTCGCCCTCGTCGGAGCACAGTTCGCCCGACGACAGATTGCGCACCGTCCCACTGACGAGCGGCGTCAGGCACGTTCGGCAGATGCCCATGCGGCACCCGGACGGAAGCAGGACGCCCGCGTCCTCGCCGACCTCGAGCAGCGTCGTGTTGCCCTCGGCGTTCGCCTCCTTGTCGGACTTCTCGAACGTGACGACGCCGCCGCGCGCGTCGGGGTCGGCGAACAGGGTCGGGGCGAAGCGTTCGACGCTCAGCTCGTGCGGCAGATCCTCGCTGTGCCAGAGGCGTTCGGCGTCGTCGAGCATCTCCTGCGGCCCGCAGACGTACGTCTTGCGGCTGCGCCAGTCGGGGCAGAGCGTGTCGAGGTCATGGGTCGTCGCGAGATCGAGACGGCCTTCGTGCTCGGTGAAGCGGTGCACGAGCGTCAGGCTGTGGTGTGCGTCGTTCATCTGCGTGAGTTCGTCGAGGAACAGCGTCTCGTCGGAGTTGCGCGAGGAGTGGATGACGACGACGTCCGCGTCGCGCCGCTGCGGCAGCAGGGTGCGCAGCATCGACATGACGGGCGTGAGGCCGCTGCCCGCCGTCAGCATGAGCAGGGGGCGCGGGCCGGTGGGCAGGAGGAAGTCGCCCTGCGGCGGAGCGAGGAACAGCACGTCGCCGGGCTCGGTGTGGTGCACGAGGTGGCTCGAGACGCGCCCGACAGCGGTGACGGTGATCGCCGGGTCGTGGCCCTCGGCGGTGACGAGGGAGTACGAGCGCCAGTTGCGCACCCCGTCGATCTCGACGCCGATGCGCGCGTACTGGCCGGCCTTGTGCGCGTCCCACGTGCCACCGGGCGTGAACTCGATCGTCGCCGAGTTCGCCGTCTCATGGCGCACGGCGGTGACGACGCCGCGCAGCTGACGGCTCGAGACGAGCGGGTTGAACAGGCGCGCGAACTCCTGCGGCGGCGCCGGCGTCGTGAACACCTCGGCAGCGCGCCACGCGGCGCGCTTGAGCAGCGAGCCGCGGCGCGGGGTGCCTGACGAGCGGGCAGGGCGCGGTGGCAGAGCGGAGTTCACTCAGACATTGTGCCTCTCACAACTGACAAAAGCTTCCGCCGCCGGAGTGAGCAGCTCTGGGACCTTCGTCTCTGCGGACGAACTGGCGGGTTCGGTGGGGCAGCGGCGAGGGCGTGGCTGACGGGGTGCTCGGCGCTCGCCGACCCCGGCGCGATCTTGTGTCATCAACGCGTGAAATGTCGCGCGTTCATGACACAACATCCAGGAGGCTTGACGAGATGACGAACGTTCACCCTCGCAAATCGCGAAGTCATCCCCTCATGGCGCCATGCCACCGTCCTCGGTGATGGGATCGCCATCAGCGACATGACGTAAAGCGGTCTGTGGTGGGGGACCCTCGTCAACTACGCCAGGATCGGGAGGAGGCAGTCGACCTCGCCTTCACGTCGATAACTCTCGATCTGCGGACGGGACGAGTCGTGATCTGCCGAGCCGAAGAGGACGTCGAACGCCTCGCCGATGTGCCCGTAGACCTCCGGCGCTTCACCTCGTAGGCGCAGCCGAAGGTAGGCGCCACCCGGGATCGTCGTCTCGTCCAGACCCAGCGAATTTGCGGCGTCGCGATCCAACCGAATCGAGCACATGCGGTAGATGTGCGATCCGCCGTAGACGAGGCCCATCATGCGTCGTCCCCTCAGGGAGTCGAAGGCGTGCTCGAAGTCGGGCCACCCGGCTTGGATGCTCGGCAGGTCGAGGGGAACATCGCGGCTGAGCGCGGGAAGATCCTCGAGGTTGATGACATCGATCCTGCCCAAGGCGTGGCGTTCTGGGTAGTCGCTCATGCGCCAGGTCTAGCCAAGAATTTGGAAGGTTTTCAAGTGTTCGGAGCAGACAGGCGACGCCGGCCCGCAGGGATGGGCCGTCGAGCTCGACGTGCTGTCCGTGCTGGAGCCCAACCGCGACGGCACCCCGTACGGTGGGTGACCGCCCCGCCGGCTGACCTGCGCGCCGTCAGCGACCGGTGCGAGCCCGCCACTCACGACGCGTCTCGCCCGGGCGCGGGGCGCTGTCGTCGTCGGAGGCGCTGGCGGCGGTTGCTTCGGGCGTCTGGGGGGTCGCCGCACCGGAGGCCGGCGGTTGGTTCGGCGTCTCGGTCGACGCGCCAGGGACGTCGGTGCGTGCGGCACCGGAGGTGGGCGCTTGGTTCGCCGCACGTGACGGCGCACCGGGCGTATCAGTCGCGTCGGGGGTGTCAGTGGTGTCAGCGCTCGCGGCATCAGCGTTCTGGGGGCGTCCGCTCTGAGGAACACCCATCGACTCGCCCGCTTCGTCGGCGCCGGGCTCGACCACGTCAGGCTCGGCGGGCAGTTCGCGTCGGGCGTCGAGGGCGTCCTCGGTGGAGGTTTCTTCGCGCGTGGAGGGCGTGGGGACCGGCTTCGGGCGCAACCCGGCCTCGGGGTCGCCGCCCTTCCACGCTGCGTGCTCCTCGGTGGTGCGCACGACGCCGTCCTCGCCGAGGACGAGGCCGTCGGGCAGATCGGGGGCATCCATCGGCATGACGTCGTCGGGGGAGTGCGGGTCGCCGTCACGGAACGTCGGGCCGACGCGTTCGGCGGGGGAGTCGTACGCGGCCGACGGGTCGTCGAGACCGTGCGCCGGGAAGCCGGCGAGCAGCTCGACCTGACCGACCGTCACCGACCCCGGTGCCGGCACGCCGTCGAGGGGGACGGGCGTGCACAGGTCGATCTCGCCGCACACCGTCGCGATCCGGGAGACGAGGAACTCGTGGCCCGTGACGGAGTTCGTGCGGATCTCGGCGAACTGGACGGTGCCGCTCAACGTCGCGAGAGGCGAATCGCTCGACGCGGCGGGCAGGAACGTCTCGATCTCCATCGGCGGCGGCCACGGCAGACCGAACTGCTTGACCTCGGCCGGCGGCTCACCTTCGACGCCGGGCATCGCACTGCGGGGCGAGTCGAAGAAATCCTCGACCGTCGCGAAGAACTCGGTGTCGACACCCATCGCGACGAGCGCGACGCGCCCCACCGCGGCCCAACCGACCGTGTACCGGTTGTTCGGCACGACCGTGAACGGGTCGAGCTCGAAACCGGAGACGTCCGTCAGCGTCACCTGCGCGAGACCGTTCTCGAGCGGCGTGATGCCGCGGTACGGAGTGCGCACCGGCGTGTCGAAACCAGGGCGCGCGTACTGCGCCGTGCGGTCGAGCAACAGCATCGCGCCACTCGAGTCGACCCAACGCGTCGTGCTCGACAACTCGTGAGCCGGCGCACCCTTGTCGCGCGCCAGGGCGGCCAGGGCAGCGGGGTTGGTAAAACCGATGCACGCGACAGTTGAACTCATGGGCGTAACGGTAGGCGAGCAGGTGGCCCCTCGCCACTCTCGCGGGGCGTTCGATCGCGTCGCGGCATGTGGTGGCACGGCGCGCCCCGGCTCGGCGCGGCACGCGGACAACGCGGTGCGCGGGTGGCATCGACGTCGGCCGGACCTGCGAGGCAGGCCTGCCATGCGGGCTGCGTCGAGATCGGCATCAGGTCGGGCTTGTCGGGCCCGTCAGGACAGGAAGGTGGAGGCGTGTTCCGCGGACGTGACGACGATGCCGTCCTCGTCGCTCCACAGATGGTCGCCGGGCGTGAACGTGGCGCCCCCGAACGTCACCGGAACGTCCTTCTCGCCCTTGCCGTCCTTCGCCGACTTGCGCGGGTTCGTGCCGAGAGCCTTGGTGCCGAGGTCGAGTTTCGCGACCGCGGCGCTGTCACGGATGGCGCCGTTGATGATGACGCCCTCCCACCCGTTCACGACGGCGGCCTCGGCGATCATGTCGCCCATCAGGGCGCTCTCGACGTTGCCGTCGCCGTCGACGACGAGCACCTTGCCCGCGCCCGGCGAGTTGAGTGTCTCCTTGACGATCTGGTTGTCGCGGAAGCACTTGATCGTCACGATCGTGCCGCTGAACCGCGCGCGTCCGCCGTACTGAGTGAACTGGGTGGAGCACGAGTCGAGCGCGTCGCCGAGCTCGTCATAGAGGTCGGCGGTGGCGATGTCGGCCATGAGAGGCGTCCTTTCGTCGGGTTCGAAGGGCATGCAGGTCCACGCTATTTCGCGAGGACGCCCCATGGGGCGTCGCGGGCCGCGGATCAAGACGAGGCGCGGCGGTGACGGCCGGGGTCGGAGCGATGAACGGTGAATGTGGACGAAAATCGCAGAAGCGGACGAAAATCGCGAATGGGGACAGGATTCGCACAGGGGGACGGGATTCGCCGATGGGTACGGGGCCGTGCCACTCTGCGATTTTCGTCCACATTCGCGATTCTTGGTCACATTCGGAATCGGGATGCTGTCGGCGCGCGGGCGGTGCCGGCCGTTGGCTGGGGTGGGGCTCGGGATCAGGTCAGGTCGGGTCGGATCACGTCAGCCCTGGGTGCGGCGCTCGCGGCGATAACGTCCCGGGGGCATGCCGACGAGGCGCGTGAACGTGCGGTTGAACGCGGCCTGGTCGGAGTAGCCACAGCGGTCGGCGATCTGCGCCAGCGTCAGCTCTTTGGCGGTGAGCATCTCGCGCGCGGCGTCGATGCGTGACGACAGGACCAGTTGGCGCGGCGAACGTCCGAACACGCGGCGCGAGCGTCGCTCCAGCGTGTCGACCGAGCATCCCGCGACGCGGGCGAGATCCTGCGACGTCACCGGCTGGTCGAGGTGCGCGTCGATGTAGGCGCGCACGGCGCCGAGCGACGTCATCGCCGGGTCGTCCTCGGCGGCCTCGCCGACGTCCTGCGACATGCTGGCGATGCCGACGACACGCCCCGCCTGGTCGCGCAGCGGCACCTTCGCCGTGATGTGCCAACGAAACGGCCCGCCCGAGGCGCGGATCAGCTCGAGCTCGTTGAACAGCGGCTTGCCGGACGACAGGACACGCGCGTCCTGCTCCTCGTAGCGCTCGGCGAGCTCCGGCACGAACAGCTCGGCCGCGCGACGCCCGACGACGTCACCGCGCGAGCGCTTCTTCGTGCGCTCGACGAACGTCGGGTTGACGGCGAGGTAGCGACCGTCCGCACCCTTGACGCAGAACATCGTGCCCGGCAGGTGATCGACCATTTCGAGGACGGCGGGTCCGAGCGCGCCACGTAGGGCGTCGAGCGTCGGTGCCGTCGTCATGAGGGAAGGGTAGCGGGCGCGTCGGCACCGCCAGGCCCACAGACCTCGCCAGCCCCACAGGTCCCCGGGTCTTCCCGTCCCGCCGGCGACACGAACCGTCACGACGGGCCGTTCTGGCCGATACCCGCGGCGAGGCTGCGGCAGGCGGGCA
Organism: Dermacoccus sp. GAS27A; assembly: GCF_044909235.1. Taxonomy (NCBI): domain Bacteria; kingdom Bacillati; phylum Actinomycetota; class Actinomycetes; order Micrococcales; family Dermacoccaceae; genus Dermacoccus; species Dermacoccus sp. GAS27A. The sequence continues at coordinate 17,840 of NZ_JBIYDW010000007.1, forward strand.
AGACTTTAGCGGTCAGGAGGGGTTTGACTGGTGGTATGAGCCAGATCACTGACGGACCCCACACCCCGGGCGCCACCACCGTCGACACCACCCCGTCCGACGACGCTGCGACGTTCGCCGAACTGCACGACCTCGTCGAGGACGCCGTCGCCCTCGCGAACCGTTGGAGCGACGCGACCGAGGCCGGCCAGACGAAGGCCGAGAAGCGCACGAGCGACCAGCTCGGCGCGCTGCTGCGTGACGAGAAGGGCCTCGACCTCGCGGTGAAGTTCGTCGACCGCGTCGCGCGCCCCGAGGACAACACGGCCGCCGCGCGCGAGCTCGCGCGCCTGTCGTCGAACGAGGCGACCGGGTTCATGGGCAAGCTCGACGCGAAGCTGCTCGGCCTCGGTTCCCGCCTCGCGACGACGATGCCGCCCGTCGTCGTGCCCGCGGCGCGCACGCGTCTGCGTCAGCTCGTCGGCCACCTCGTCGTCGACGCGAGCGACCCGACGCTCGCGAAGCACCTCGTCAAGGCGCACGCCGACGGCTTCCGCCTCAACATCAATTTGCTCGGCGAGGCCGTCCTCGGTGAGGCCGAGGCCGCGCGTCGCACCGAGGAGACGCGCAAGCTGCTCGCGCGCGACGACGTCGACTACGTCTCGATCAAGGTCAGCTGCCTCGTCTCGCAGATCTCGACGTGGGACGCCGAGGGCACCGTCGAGCGCGCCCTCGAGCGGCTGCGTCCGATCTACCGCGTCGCGAACGGCACGGCGAGCGACGCGTCGTCGCCATCGTCGAACACCGGTGACGCCAACGCCGACGCAGGCCAGCCGGGTGGGGGCGCCGCGAACGTCAACCGCGGCGACATCAAGAAGAAGTTCGTCAACCTCGACATGGAGGAGTACCGCGACCTCGACCTGACGATCGAGCTGTTCACGCGCCTGCTGTCGGAGCCGGAGTTCCACGACCTCGAGGCGGGCATCGTCCTGCAGGCCTACCTGCCGGACGCGGTGCCGGCGCTCGAGCGTCTCATCGCGTTCGCGAAGGAGCGCAAGGCCAACGGTGGCGCGGGCATCAAGGTGCGTCTCGTCAAGGGCGCGAACCTCGCGATGGAGCGCGTCGAGGCCGAACTGCACGACTGGAAGCAGGCGCCGTACACGTCGAAGGAGGACGTCGACGCGAACTACCTGCGCTTCATCGAGCGCGCGACGCGCGCCGACGCGATGGAGGTGTGCCGCCTCGGTGTCGCCTCGCACAACCTGTACGACGTCGCGATGGCGCACCTGCTCGCCGAGAAGCGTGGCGTGAGCGAGCACCTCGACGTCGAGATGCTGCAGGGCATGGCGCCGTCGCAGGCCCGCGCGGTGAAGGCCGACGTCGGCACCGTCCTGCTCTACACGCCCGTCGTGAAGCGCGAGGACTTCGACGTCGCCGTCTCCTACCTCATCCGTCGCCTCGAGGAGAACGCGGCGGAGCAGAACTTCCTGCACGCCATGTTCAGCCACGACGAGGGTGCGGCCGAGCGTCACAAGTACGTGCGTGACGGCCTCGTCGGCACCGGTGCGCTGTCGGCGATGCAGGACCAGGAGCGACGCTTCCGTGAGTCGATCGACGCGATCGCCTCGACGCCCGTCGGCCCGCGACGCTCGCCCGAGCGCGCGCCGATCGGAGACTTCTTCGAGAACACGGCCGACTCCGACCCGGCGCTGCCCGCGGTGCGCGATTGGGCGCGGGAGGCCGTCACGCGTCAGCCGGCGCCGCTGACGTCGCCGCAGCTCACGTCGCGCGAGATGGTCGACGACGTCGTCGCGCGCGGCGTCGCGGCGCAGGCCGGGTGGGCCGGACGTTCCAACACCGAGCGTGCCGCGCTGCTGCGTGAGGCGGCGCGGGAGATCGAGAAGCGTCGCGGTGATCTCGTCACCGTCGCGGCCGCCGAGGGGGGCAAGACGATCGACCAGGTCGACCCGGAGATCTCGGAGGCGATCGACTTCGCGCGCTACTACGCCGACCGCTGCGAAGAGTTGGTCACCGGAATGGCTTCTGACGGAGCACGATTCGAGCCTCGCCGCCTCACGCTCGTCACTCCGCCGTGGAATTTCCCCGTCGCCATCCCGATCGGTTCGGTGCTCGCGGCGCTCGCGAGCGGATCGGCCGTCGTCATCAAGCCGGCACCGCAGACGGTCGGCTGCGTCGAGGTCGCGATGGAGGCCCTGTGGGCTGCGGGCATCCCGCGCGACGCCGCGCAGGTCGTCCGCGTCGAGGAGGACGACAACGGCCGCGCGCTCGTCGCGCACGACGACGTCGACACCGTCATCCTCACCGGCTCGATCGAGACGGGTCGCCTGTTCGCCGGGTGGCGCGCGCGTCACGCCGGTGGGCCGCGCGTGTTCGGTGAGACGAGCGGCAAGAACGCACTCGTCGTCACGCCCGCCGCCGACCTCGACCTCGCCGCTGCCGACCTCATGAAGTCGGCGTTCGGGCACGCCGGGCAGAAGTGCTCGGCTGCCTCGCTCGGCATCCTCGTCGGCTCGGTCGCGACGTCGAAGCGGTTCCGTGAGCAGCTCGTCGACGCCGTCAAGTCGCTGCGCGTCGGCTGGCCGAGCGACCTCGGCACGACGATGGGCCCGGTCATCGAGCCGCCGTCGGGCAAGCTGCTCAAGGCGCTGACGACGCTCGAACCGGGTGAGACGTGGCTCGTCGAGCCGAAGCAGCTCGACGACACCGGCCGCCTGTGGAGCCCCGGCCTCAAGGACGGCGTGAAGCCCGGCTCGTTCTTCCACATGACCGAGGTCTTCGGCCCCGTGCTCGGCCTCATGCACGCCGACACGCTCGAGGAGGCGCTCGAACTGCAGAACGCGACGCAGTTCGGCCTCACCGCTGGCATCCACAGCCTCGACGAGGACGAGGTCACGTACTGGCAGGAGCACGTCGAAGCGGGCAACTGTTACGTCAACCGTCACATCACGGGCGCGATCGTGCAGCGTCAGAGCTTCGGCGGGTGGAAGGAATCCGTCATGGGCCCCGGCGCGAAGGCGGGCGGGCCGAACTACGTCGCGCAGTTCGGCACATGGGTGCCTGACGGCGTCGCGCGTCAGGGCGCGCCGATCATGCCGCGGGTGCGCGACCTGCTCGAGATCCTGTCGCCGCTGGCGCGAAACGAAGCCGACCGCGAGTGGCTGCATGCGTCGCTGCGTTCCGACGCGTTCGCGTGGCGCGAGGAGCTCGGCATCGAGGCCGACCCGTCGTCGCTGCGCGCCGAGTCGAACGTCTTCCGCTACCGCCCGCAGCCGCAGGTCGTCGTGCGCGCGGAGCTCGGCGAGACTTCGGCGGACGGCGACGTCGACGCCGTCGCGGACCGCACGCTCGCCGAGGTGGCGCGACTGGTACTCGGAGCGCACCTCGTCGGTTCGAGCGTGTACCTGTCGTGGGACGTCGCGCTGCAGCCGGCGCTGACGCGCCTGGCGGCGACGGGCGAGGGACGACAGGCACTCGTCTGGCTGAACCGCATGGGGTCGGTCGAGAGCTCGGCGCAGTTCGTCACCTGGTGCCGTGAGCGCACGCGCGACGGCGAGCCGCTGCGCATCCGCATGGTCGGCGCGGACGCCGACGGCGAGACGGCCGCCGCGCTCGCGTCAGCTCCCGGCGAGGACCAGGGCGCGAGCATCACGCCGCTGTTCGGCGAGGTGCTGTCGACGGGACGCCGGGAACTGCTGACGTTCCTGCGCGAACAGGCCATCTCGCGGACACTGCACCGCTTCGGCCACGTTGCGCCGGAGCTGATGCGCTGACCGGTTGACGCCGAATCGGTGACCCACCGAGGTCTACTGCGTGACGAGCCGTCAGGGGCGGCTCGTCACGCAGTTGGTTCGAGTTGAATGTGGACGAGATTCGCGAGTGTGGACATAGATCGCGAATGCGGACGAAAATCGCAGGTGGGCGGGGCCTGAGTGGGTGGGTGGCGCCGGGGGTATCCAGGGCGTGAGGGCGGCGCGGGGCGCCCAGGGCGTCAGGATGTGCGCAGGGTGCCGGCGACGAGGGCGACCGGGGCGGTGTCGAGCGCGGGCGAGCAGCCGATCGAGTCGGTGTCGACGTTCAACGTACGGGCACCGCTGACGGGCACGCGGAGTGTCTTGGCCTGCTTGCCGCCGAGGGTGACGGTCTGCTTGGCGCTGCCGTCGACGCGGACGGTCACGGTCGTCGTGCCCTCCGGCTGCATGTTCGTCCCCCCGGGCTGGGCGTCGGTGGCGCCGACGGTGAACGCCACTTCGTCGTAGCGACGATCGAGGGCGAACTGTGCCGCGGCGGTGCACGCCTGGCGGTCGGTGAGCAACGGCACGACGGCGTCGTCGTACGAGGATCCGCCGACGCGCACGCTCGCCGTGCGCGCCCCGCCCGACAGCGCGCCCGACAGGGGGACGTCTCGTGGCTGCGCCGAACGACTCGACGTCGACGATGACGGCGCCGGAGCTGCGCCATGCGACGAGGAGGAGTCGCGCAGCAGCAGCCACGCGACGAGCGCGATGAGAGCGAGACCGGCGACGAGCGTCACCGCCAGCCAGACGCTGCGCCGGTGCTGCCCCCCGCTCGGAGTGTCGCTCGTCGCCGACGCTGTGCCCAGGTGATCGGCGGGATTCGGCCCACCCGGGCCGGCCACGCCACCCACGCCGCCCGCGCCGACCGCCCCACCTGCGCCCGCAGGCAGCGCCGCCACCGCGGCGGCGCCTGACATGGGCGCGGGCGATCCGATGGGCGCGGAACTTTCCGACGCCCCTGCGGCGACGATCCGTGACGTCCGCGGCGGTGCGCTGAGCATGGGCGCGGCGGGGGCGCCGGCGAACTGCGGCGCCATGGCCCACAGTCGCTGTGCGACGGCTGCGGCATCGTCCGGGCGTTCGTGCGGGTTCTTCGCGAGCAGCTCGGCGATGAGCACCCACAGGGCATCGGGGATGTCGTCGGGGCGCGTCGGCGCGTGATCGGCGTGCAGGCGCAGCAACGCGACGGGCGAGTCCGCGTGGAACGGCACCGCGCCGCACGCCATCTCGTACAGCGTGACGCCGAGCGCGTAGAGGTCGCCCGCACGTCCGCTCGGTTGCCCGTCGCCGAGTTCGGGCGCGAGGTACTGCGGCGTGCCGATGACGTTCGCCGTCGCCACCTGCCCCGTCTGCGTGACGAGGGAGGCCACCCCGAAGTCGGCGAGCCTCGGCACGAGAGTGCCCAGCGCGTCGGTGGACGTCCGCGTCGATGCGGCGGCGGGCAAGGAGGTCTCGGTCGTAGCCCTCGATATCGCAGCCCTCGACATCGCGTCGGGATCGTCGGCGAGCAGGACGTTCTCGGGCTTGAGGTCGCGGTGCAGCACACCCGCGCCGTGGACGGTGGCGAGGCCCTGTGCGATCTGGGCGCCGAGCGTCGCGACATCGTGCGGGGTCAGGTTGCCGCGCCGTTGCAGGAGGGCGCGCAGGGAGTCGCCGGCGACGTAGTCCATGACGATCGCGAGGCGCGGGCCCTCGACGACGAGGTCGTGCACGCGGATGACGTACGGGCTGCGCAGGCCGACGAGGAGGTTGCGTTCCTGCAGGAAGCGCGCGACGACGCCGGGGTCGTCGGCGAGTTCGGGGCGCAGCAGTTTGAAGGCCAGGGTGTGGCCGTCGACGTCATGCCCGACCCACACCTGCCCCATCGCGCCCGAGCCGATCTGCCGCTCGAGCGTGTAGCGGCTTCCCAGCTGCCAACCCTCGCTCACGCCGAGTTCCCTCCCTGCCTCGTTGGGACGATCCTATGGGCGCGCCGCCGCGTCTGGGGCTACTCTCGGGCACCAACCCCGACTTGCCCGCCGACCGGCGCGTGGCGTAGGAGAGATCATGGCCATCTTCGCTGTCACCTACACGTATTCCGACGACGTCGCCGCCCGCGACGCCCACCGCCCCGAGCACCGCACCTACCTCTCGCAGGTCGAGGGCATGCTGCTGTCCGGACCCCTCGCCGAGCCCGACGGTGCGCTGCTCGTCATCGCCGCGCCGACGCGTGAGGATGTCGCCGAGCGCCTCGACCGCGACCCGTTCTTGCTCGAGGGCATCGTCGTCGAACGCACGATCCGCCCCTACACGCCCGTCCTCGGCTCGCAGGCGCCGACGTTCGCCGAACACCTCGAACGATGACGGAGACGCCACGCGAGCCCGCACCTGACGGCACGTCCGGCACCTCGTTCGTCGACACCTCGCGCCTCGCCGAGAGGGCAGACATTGACGAATCGCCGGCGTCTGAGGGCGCATCGTCGAGCCACGCAAATGTGTCGCTGGCGAACGCGGACCTGCCGGAGCCGAAGCTGCCACCGATCACGAGCGTCGTCATCGACATCGGGGACGATCGCGTCGAGGTCTTCCACCGCGACAGCGGGCCTGATGATCAGCCCGACAACGCCTCGAGTGACGGGGGTGTCGACGTCCCGGGCGTGAACGCGTCGCTCGCCGGCGAGCAACGGGAGCACGCCGCGGCTGACGCTGCGGCCGACCCTGGTGCCGCCGACGCTGAGCCCCACCCCGAAGCCGCGCCGACTGGTCGCCCGACGTATGTGCTCGTCCATGGTCTCGGCGGCAGCCTCGCCAACTGGGAGCCGTTGTGGCCGTTCCTCACCGAGCACGGTCGCGTGCTGGCGCTCGACCTCGCAGGGTTCGGCCGCACGAGTGGGTCGAACCGCTCAGCCGTCTCCGACAACGTCGATCTGCTCGCGGCGTACCTGCGTCAGCTCGGTCTGAGCGACGTCGTCCTCGTCGGCAACTCGATGGGCGGGATGATCGTCGCGATGATGACCGCGAAGCACCCTGAGCTCGTGTCGCGTCTCGTGCTCGTCGACCCCGTGCTGCCGCTGCACCCGCAGGATCGGCCGCACTGGTCCGTGCTCGTCACCTTCTCCCTCTACATGTGTCCACCCGCGGCGCGACGCGTCATCCCGCGTTACGCCGCGCGCCGCGGCATCGACCGCATGGGCGTCGAGGGCGTCCTGACGGTCGTCGCCGACCCGCATCGCGTGCCGAAGTGGGTGATGCGACGCTCCGTCGAGGAGGTCCGTGCTCTGGCGGAGAACCAGGACTCCGTGCCCGGGCTCGTGCGGGCCGCCAACTCGCTCGTCGTGGCTGCTGGAAGCCCGCGCTACCGTCGCGTGCTGAGTGAGTTGCGGGTGCCCGTCACGCTCGTGCACGGCGAGCGCGATCGCCTCGTGCCCGTCTCCGCGGCGCGTCGCATCGCCGCTCGTCACCCGGCCTGGGCGTTCCTCGAAGGCCCCGGCCTCGGCCACGTGCCGATCTACGAGGCCGCGGGGTGGGTCGCACGCTGCATCGTGGGGGCGGCAGCGTCCTGACGAGCAAGACGGCCCGAGCCCGACGCCCGGCTCGGGCCGCCGATTGCCGGCACCGTGCATGGTGTTTACCACCGCTCGCTCAGGATCGCCTCGCGCGCGCTGGTTCTGGTCGCTGGTGGATGGCACTGTGCGTGGCGGGTGTCACCGCGTGCTGACTGGCCGCCAAGGTCACGAATGTGTCACGGTGGAGTCGATCGTCCGTCATCGTGACCCACCCCGACCTTCCTGAGAGGACCCAGTGACCTTCACTCTTCGACCCGCCCGCACGCTGTCGGTGCTCGGTGCCTGCGCCGGTCTGACGCTCACGCTCGGTGCCTGCGGCAACAGCGGCGACGACCCGAGCGTGCAGGTCAGCCAGTCGAGTTCGGCCTCCGGCAAGCCCGGCGCGACACTTGCGCTGCGCAAGGCCTGCATCTCGTCGAACAGCCAGGTCGTCTCGGCGAACGCGGCGTGGAACGACGCCGTCGACTCTCACAAGGACGCCGACCTGCAGAAGGCGACGAAGACGATGGGTTCGCTCGCGGATTCGCTGCGCTCGGACGGGAAGCATTCCGGTGATTCGTCGTTCAAGAAGAAGGCCGACGCAGCTGCGGCTCAGGTCGATGCGTTGAAGAAGGCGGAGAAGCCGGCGAAGACGGTCGACACGACGTCGTACAACAGCGCCGTCGAGGACCTCACGAGCTACTGCTCGACGATGTTCCCCCAGGCATCGAAGAGCGCCTGAGCAACGCCTCTTCGAGAGCGGCCCGCGCCGAGTCGCGGGCCGCTCTCGCTGCGTCGTAGGCCTTCTGCGCCGCCTCGACGCGGACTCGCAACCGCGCGATGCGGGCATCCATCTCGGCCAGCGCTGCCTTCTCGCGCTGCTCCTGCTCGGCCCGCCGCCTCTGGGCGCTCTCGCGCTCGGCGGCCCCACGTTCGGCTTTCTCCTGCTCGTCCTCATCCCGCCGGCTCTGGGTGTCGGCGACCTGCGGGGAGGCTCCATCCGCGGAGGAGGAAGCGGATGGGGCTGATGTCGCGGCCGCAGCACCGCGGATTCGGTCTTGGGCAGGCGTACCGCCGGCGACGAGTCGCAGCGCGGGGCGCGCAGGCGCGTCGCGGTGCGCGACGGCGTCGGTGAGGTCGACGTCGCCCCACCCGCTGTAGCTCAGTGGCCGCACGAGTGCGCGGGTCGCCACGGCGTCGGCTGCCTGCCGGTCCGCGATCGCCGCGAGCAGCGTGGCGCGCACGGCCTCGGCGAGCGAGCCGTTCAGGTCGTGCCGCGTGACGATCTGCTGCAGCAGTTCCTGCCGTCGGGCCGACAACTCCTTGAGCGTGGCCGCGTCGAGCGAGGTCTGCGCGGCACGCATCTGTTCGCCGAGGGCAAGGACGTCGCTGATGGCGCCGTCGTCGAGGTGGTTGACGGCCGCGGCCGCGGCGGTGGGCTTGCGGAGCGCGGCGATCTCACGGGCAGCATCGCGCTCACCGGCGGTACGTGCGGCTGCGGCGAGTTCCTTGCGCACCGCGACGAAGTCGGCCGGGTCGCCGCCGTAGAGCGTCGTGACGGCCTCGGCGACGGTGCCCATGTTCATGTCGGCGCTCATGCGACCCGGCCGGGGGGTGTGCGTCGCACGAGGGCCTGCGGATGCCCGGCGACCGCGATTCGTGCTGGGTTCATTGCTCCATTGTCCGTCGCCACCGATAGGGTATGCACAGCCTGGCGCCCGCCTGGCGCTCGTGGGGAGGTCTTTGGTGGTCGACGCAGCGGATCGCGCACCGATCGAGCGAGTGCTCGTTCTCGTGCCGACGTACGACGAGCGGGAGAACCTGCCGGTCATCGTCGAGCGCATCCGGAGTGCCGTCCCCGACGCCGACATCCTCGTCCTCGACGACAACTCGCCCGACGGGACAGGACAGCTCGCCGATGAGATGGCGGCGGCCGACGCCCACGTGCATGTCATGCACCGTCGCGGCAAGGAGGGCCTCGGCAAGGCCTACCTCGCCGGTTTCGCGTGGGGTCTGGAGCGCGGCTACGACGCGCTCGTCGAGATCGACGCGGACGGTTCGCACCCGGCCGAGGAACTGCCTGCGATGCTCGCGCTCGCGGCCGGCGCCGACCTCGTCATCGGCTCCCGCTGGATCAAGGGCGGCTCCGTCGTCAACTGGCCGAAGAACCGCGAGATCCTCAGCCGCGGCGCCAACGTCTACGTCCAGGCGATGCTCGGCACCCGAGTCCATGACGCGACGGCCGGGTTCCGCGTCTACCGCGCGACGCTGCTGCGCCAGATCGACCTCGCGAGCGTGACGTCAGCCGGTTACGGCTTCCAGATCGACCTGACGTGGCGCTCGATCCGGGCCGGGGCGCGCATCGTCGAGCACCCGATCCGATTCAGCGAGCGCGAACTCGGCACGTCGAAGATGTCGGGCAACATCATCAGCGAGGCGCTGCTCGCCGTCGCCGGCTGGGGTCTCGAACTGCGGCGCGAACAGGCCGGGCACCTCCTGTCGCGGGTGCGGGCGCGACGGTCCTAGCGTTCGAGGGTGATGTGGTCGGGCACCTCGTGTCCCGGGTGGGCGCACGGCGCTCAGCCCCCTGATCCCGCTCCTGCGCGTCAGGCTTTCGGATCCTCTGCGGCGGCGCCGAACACGATCGTCCGGTAGGCGACGAAGCGCAGGATGGTGCCGATTCCGATGCCGATGAGGGCGTGCACGTTCTCCCACAACGCGCCGCGGGCCCCCAGCACGTAGTGCGCGAACGCGACCCAGGCCGAGGTGGCGGCGAGTGCGACACCGTTGACGGCGAAGAACAACACGACCTCGTGGTGCAGCGGACGGTTCTCGCGGTGACGGAACGTCCAGTACCGGTTGCCGACCCATGCGAACACGGTGGCCACGGCGCCCGAGATGATCTTCGCGGTCGTCACCTTGCCGTCGAGCGGGCCGGCGCGCAGCCAGTTGTACAGGCCCATGTCGATGAAGATGTTGAGCACGCCGATGATGCCGAACGTGCTGAGCTCGCGCCAGAACGCGGCGAGCGGGGACGACGCCGTAGTCGCCTGGTGCCCGGACGAGTCGGCCCCGAGCGATGACGCTCCGGCCGCGGGCGTCTCGTCGGGGCGCGCCGCTGCGGTCCGTGAGGTCATAACGTCCGATGCTACCCATTGCGCCTTCTGACGGGCTGAGAACGTCAGCACATCGGACGGCCGCGCAGCGCCTTTTCGTCGTTCGTCGATGCGCCCGAAAACCCGTGAGTACAGTGATCGGCATCACATCGAACCCTGGCGTTCGATACAGGCCGCGACGTGACGCGTCGTCCCGAGACAGTGCGTGCGACGAGACTTTGGAGGTGGGCATGGACGGGAAGAGTTTCGACGCGATCGTCGTGGGCGCGGGGCTGGCAGGTCTCGTGGCGGCGGCCGAACTGACGTCGCGGGGGCGCCGCGTCGTCGTCGTCGAGCAGGAGAATCGCGCCAATCTGGGCGCTCAGGCGCACTGGTCGTTCGGTGGGTTGTTCCTCGTCGACTCGCCCGAGCAGCGCCGCCTGCGGGTGCGCGACAGCCTCGAGCTCGCGTGGCAGGACTGGTGCGGCAGCGCCCAGTGGGACCGCCTCGAGGGTGAGGCGAACGCGTCCGGTGAGCCCCTCGGTGAGGACGTCTGGGGAAAGCGCTGGGCGCGCGCCTACGTCGAGTGGGCGGCCGGCGGCAAGCGGGAGTGGTTGCGCGAGAACGGAATCGAGCTCACGCCAATGGTCGGGTGGGCCGAGCGAGGCGACGGTCGCGCCGGGGGTCACGGCAACTCGGTGCCCCGCTTCCACATCGCGTGGGGCACCGGCACGGGCGTGAGCGGCCCCTTCGTCGAGAAGGCGCTCGATGCCGAGGCCCGGGGCCTGCTGACGTTCGCGCACCGTCATCGCGTCGACGAATTCATCGTCGAGACCCCTGCCGACGGTGGTGCTCGCGCCGTCACCGGCGTGCGCGGCAGCGTCCTCGCTCCCGACGACGCGGAGCGCGGTGTCGCGTCGAACCGCGACGTCGTCGGCGGGTTCGAGTTCACGGCGCCGTCGGTCATCGTCGCGAGCGGTGGCATCGGTGGCAACCACGACCTCGTGCGGCGCTGGTGGCCGGCGGATCTCGGCGAGGCGCCGCGTTCGATGCTGACGGGGGTGCCCGCCTACGTCGACGGGCGCATGCTCGAGATCGCCGCGGACGCGGGCGCGCGCCTCGTCAACCGTGATCGGATGTGGCACTACACCGAAGGCATCCGAAACTGGAACCCGGTGTGGCCGCAGCACGCCATCCGCATCCTGCCCGGCCCGTCGCCGCTGTGGTTCGACGCGATCGGACGTCGCATGCCGATGCCGTGCCTGCCCGGTTTCGACACGCGCGGCACGCTGCGTCACCTGCGCAGCGACCCGGCGATCCGCGCGTACGACCACTCGTGGTTCATCGTCACCCAACCGATGCTGGAGAAGGAGTTCGCCCTCTCCGGCTCGGAGCAGAACCTCGACCTGACGTCCGGGAGCCGCCGCGAGGTCGTGCGGGCGCGGCTGGCCAAGGGTGCGCCGCGAGCGGTCGCCGACTTCGTCGAGCACGGCGAGGACTTCGTCGTCGCCGAGACGCTCGAAGAGCTCGTCGCGAAGATGAACGAGTTGACGGACGAGCCGCTGCTCGATGCGGCACACGTGCGTCGGCAGATCGAGGAGCGTGACGCGCAGGTCGACAACGCCTACGGCAAGGACGTGCAGGTCATGGCGATCCACAACGCGCGCCGCTACCTCGGCGACCGGCTGGCGCGCGTGTCGGCGTCGCACCGCGTGCTCGACGAGAGGCAGGGCCCGCTCGTCGGCATCAAGCTGCACGTGCTGACGCGCAAGAGTCTCGGCGGCATCCAGACCGACCTCGACTCGCGCGTGCTCGACGCTCGCGGCCGCGTCGTGCCGGGGCTGTTCGCCGCCGGTGAGGCCGCCGGCTTCGGTGGGGGAGGCGTCCACGGCTTCAACGCGCTCGAGGGCACGTTCCTCGGAGGATGCCTGTTCTCCGGGCGAGCGGCCGGGGTGGCCGCCTCCCGAGTGGCATGACGGACGACATAACAATTCGTGATTGAATCCGCAGGCCGAAATACGAGACGACCATGAGGGGGTGGCTCGGTGGCGCAGCGGAAAATCACCCAGGCGCGTGCGCACGAGACGCGCTCTCGCATCCTGACGGGCGCCGCCGAGGCGTTCGCCGAGCACGGTTTCGCCGGCGCGACCATCGCCGACATCATGACGCGCTCGGGCGTGACGAAGCGCGCGCTGTACTTCCACTTCGACACGAAGGAAGAGGTCGCCGACGCCGTCCTCGCCGCGCACACGACGTGGCTGCGCGACGCCGTCGCCGCCCTGGCGGGCTCGCCGGTGCAACGCCTCGTCGACTACGGCTACCTCACCTGTGACGGGCTCGCCGACGACCCGATCTTCCAGGCGACGGCTCGGCTCGCGATCGAGCGCGAGACCTACGGCGCGGGGCGTCCGGCGTCGTTCGGGGTGTGGCAGGAGACGACCCGCGACATGCTCGACGAGGTCGCCGCTGCGGGGTGCCTCAATGCCGGGGTCGACACGGGCGTCGTGGCGCGCATGCTCAGTGCGACCGTCCTCGGGCTGCACCTGTCAGCACGCGCGAGCGACCCGTCGTCGCGCCTGCACGCCGAGATCGAACAGTTCTGGACGCACGCCGGGGCGACCCTCGTGAGGCCCGAAGCGCTCGCCGGTGTGACGCTGCGTCGCGCCCGCCCCACCGCGTGACACTCTTGGGCCATGGAACAGCAGAGGGTGGAGTCGGCGCGTGAGGCCGTGCCGTACGGCGTGCGGGTGGCCGCGTGGTGGTCGGTGTGTTTGCTCGCCATCGCCGTCGGGGTGCTCGCGTTCTTCTGGGGCGTCACGCGTCTCGGCGTCGTCACCGTCTCCTTCGTCACCGGGGTGATGTTCGCGGCGCTCCTCGCTCCGATCGTGTCGTGGCTGGTGCGGCGCGGCGTGGGGCGCACGACATCCGCGGTCATCGCGTTCTTCGTCGGTGTCGGTTCGGCTGCGGGGCTGATCGCGTTCGTCGTGGCGCAGATCGACGACTCCGGCGGCGAGTTCGCCCGACAGCTGACGCTCGCCGAGCAGGGCGCGCGGCACTGGCTCGTCGACGGGCCGCTGAAGATCGACGAAACCTCGGCGAGCCGCTACACGACCGACCTCGGAACGACGCTGAGCAACCACACGGCCGACATCGTCGGCTGGGCGGCGGCGCACGTCGGCATCGTCACGGGCGGGCTGTCGGCGCTGCTGCTCACGCTGTTCTGCGCGTTGTTCCTGCTCGCCGACGACGGCTCCATCTGGCGTTGGATCGTGCGGCTGCTGCCGCGTGGCGCGCACAACCACGTCGACCTCGCGGGCGCGGCGGCGTGGCGCACCCTCGTCGTCTACATGCGCTCGCTCGTGCTGCTCGCCCTGCTCAACGCGGCGGCGATGCTGCCCGTGCTCTGGTTCGCGGACGTGCCCCTCGCCGTCCCGCTGACCGTCGTCATCTTCCTCGGCTCGCTCATCCCGCTCGTCGGGGTGCTGCTCGCCGCGGCGCTCATGTTCGCCGTCGCGTTCGTCGGCAACGGGCTCGTCACCGCGCTCGTGCTCGTCGCGATCCTCACGGTGCTCGTGCAGCTGCTCGGCAACCTCGTCAACCCCCTCATCCTCGGACGGTTCGTCGACCTGCACCCCGTCGTCATCCTCATCGGCGTGAGCGCCGGCACGCTGCTCGGCGGGGCGTTCGGCGCGTTCACGGCCGTGCCGCTCATCGCCGTCGTCAACAACATGGTCAAGGTGATGCGCAGCTACCATCTCGAGGAACACGGCGACGAGGATCTCGACGCCGTCGACGAACGTCAGCTCGAACGCCGCGCCAAGGAGGCCATGTGAACGCCGAGCGTCCCGGAGCGCTGCGGATGGCCGCGCTGCGCGTCTACCGGATGCTGCCCGCCGGGCTCAGCCACCACATCGTGCACGCCATGCAGCCGACGTTCAGCGCCGGCGCCGTCGCCATCATCGAGCACGACGGGCGCGTGCTCGCGCTGCGTCAGGCGCACCGCAGCGGATGGTCGCTACCGGGCGGCCTCATCGACGCCGGCGAGCAACCGCAGGACGCCGTCGTGCGCGAGGTGCGTGAGGAGACGGGCCTCGACATCGAGCCGGGTAGCGTCATGGCCACTGATTTCGACCCGGAGATCCGGCACGTCGACGTCATCTTCCGCGTCGTGTGCGACGAGCGCCCCGAGGTCGAGGTGGCGAGCGAAGCCCTCGAATCCGGATGGTTCGCGCTCGACGAACTACCGCACCCCGACAAGTCGACGCGCCGCATCCAGCGCGCCGTGCGCCTCGCGCGGCAGCCATCAAGCGTGGGGCGTGTCGTCGGGCGCGGCGACTGAGGGTTCAGCCCTGCGCGCTTCTCAGCGCAGCAGCCCGGCGCGTCGTGCGAGTGCCACCGCTTCGGTGCGCGAGGTGGCGCCCAGTTTTTCGTTGATGTGCACGAGGTGCGTCTTGACGGTCGCCTCGGAGACGAAGAGGTGCTTCGCGATCTCCTTGTTCGTCGCGCCGCCGGCGACGGCGTCGAGCACGTCGAGTTCGCGGGCCGTCAGCGTCGGTGCGGGCGAGGACAACCGGTTGACGAGGCGCGCCGCGATGGCGGGCGCGAGCACCGTCTCGCCGCGTGAGGCGCGGTGCACGGCCTCGACGAGGTCGGCGGGCGGTGCGTCCTTGAGCAGGTAGCCTGACGCGCCGGCTTCGACGCCCCGCACGATGTCGGCGTCCGTGTCGTAGGTGGTGAGGATGAGGACGCGAGGCGCGTCGTCGCGGGCTCGGATGGCGCGCGTCGCCGCGACGCCGTCGAGGCCGGGCCCCATCTGCAGATCCATGAGGACGACGTCGGGGCGCACCCCCTGCTCGGCGAGGCGGTCGAGCACGCGCAGGGCCTCCTCGCCGCTGCCGGCCTCGTCGAGGACGTCGATGCCCGACGCGTCGAGCAGCGCTCGTAGGCCCGCGCGCACGACGGGATGGTCGTCGGTGAGGATGACGCTCGTCATCGGAGGCTGCTTTCCGTCGGGGTTGCCACGTGCGGTTCGACTCCGGCCGTCAGGGCAGGGGCGGGCTCGGTGTTCTCCTGCCTCACCGCCTTGTAGGGGCCGCTGGTGGGGATGGTCGCGATGAGGGCGGCGCCCTCGCCGGGCTGGGATTCGATCTCGAGGTGGCCGCCGAGTGCGTCGAGGCGTTCCCGCATGGCGCGCAGGCCGAATCCGCTGCCGCCCAGGGGCGCGCATTCGACGTCGGCGTCGGTGAAACCCACGCCGTCGTCGATGACTTCGAGGCCGACCTCGTCGGGTCGGTAGCTGAGCGTCACGCCGACGCGCTGCGCTTTGCTGTGGGTCCGCACGTTGGCGAGGGCGCTCTGCGCGATGCGCAGCAGCGCGACATCGACTGGGGCCGGCAGTGGGCGCGGTTCGCCGTCGCAGGTCGTGTCGGCGCGGATGCCGGTGTGCTCCGTCAGGCGCGCGGTGAGGCGCTCGAGCGCGCCGGACAACGGCGCGTCGACGAGGTCGCTCGGCGTCAGGGCATGGACGACCTCGCGCGAGTCGGCGAGGCCCTGCGCGGCCGTCGACTCGATCTGCTCGAGCAGGCGCGCCATCTCGTCGCCGGCATGCGCGGCGCTGTCGTGGGTGGCCTGGGCGCTCGCGTGCTGGGTGCGGGCGTGCTGGTTACGGGCGAGGCCCGCGCGCGACAGCAGCACGATGCTGGAGAAGCCCTGCGCGAGGGTGTCGTGGATGTCGTGCGCGAGGCGCTCGCGCTCGGCGAGGACGCCGGCGCGGTGCTGGGCGAGGGCGAGCGTCTCCTGCGTCGCGAGCACGTCGTCCTGCGCGGCGACGAGCTGGGTGACGAGTTCGCGGCGGCGCGTGTTCTCCGCGCGCAGCTGGGCGTACACCCACGAGATGCCGAGCGCGACGATCATCCCCATGATCGGGCCGATGACGGTGCCGACGTTGCGTCCGTCGGGGCGCGAGACGAGGGCGGCGACGCTCGCGACGAGGACGAGGGGCACGAGGGCGGCAGCGATGGGCCGGATCGCGACGTGCAGGACGAGGAAGTACAGCGCGAACGCCACCCACGCGAAGTCAGGCGCGACGGCGAGCGTCAGGCACCACGCGAGCGTCAGCGCGATGATCCACACCTGGCCGGTGTGCGAATCCTGGGCGGCGCGCAGCGACTGGGCGCGGCGCGCGCGGCGTTCGACGACGAGGCCGCTCAGGTAGACGCCGGTGAACACGACCGTCGCGGCGATGACGGCGAACGGCGAGGCGTCTCCGGCGAGCGCCCGGATCACCCCGACGACGAGCAGCACGACGAACAGGACGTGCATCGCGGCCTGCATGATGCGGATGGTGCGTTCGGAGTCGGTGGTGGGGTCGGTGGTACTCATCACCGTCCATTTTGCCGCGTGGATGCGTCGAACGCGCACGGACGTCAACCGAACGGTTGACGCGTTCTCCCACTGCCTGGGTGATGCGCGCAGGGGATGAATCGCGCTCGAATGGAGAAAACCTGGAGAACCTGTGCCGAAAGAAGAGGTTGATGTTCCTCGCAACTCGAGACCTTGCGTACGCCAAGGGTCGTTTCGCCCTTATCGGCGGCGTCATCGCCCTGATCACGCTGCTCGTCGTCATGCTGACCGGCCTCGCGGCCGGCCTCGCGAAGGAGAGCGTGTCGGCCATCGACACGTTGCCCTCGCACGGTGTCGACCAGATCGGCTTCTCGGCCCCCGCGAAGGGGCAGAAGGTCGGGTATGACAGCTCCCACGTCGAGGCGAAGGACATCGACAAGATCAAATCGGTCAAGGGCGTCACCGACGCCTCGCCGCTGACGATCACGCAGGGCCGCGCGAGTGTCTCCGGTGTGCCGTCGGCGGTCGCCATCTTCGCCGTCCCGGACGGTTCGTTCGCCGCGCCGAAGGGGGTGAAGAACGGCTCCGTCGTCGTCGGCAAGACGATCACGAAGGACGCCGCGCTCAAGGAGGGCGAGTCGATCTCGTTCAACAACAAGAGCGTTCGCGTCGCGAAGCTGAGCGACGACGCGTCGTACCAGCACCAGCCCGTCGTGTGGATGACGGAGAACGACGCGAAGGCCGCCGGCCTGCTCGGCCAGGGCTCGGGCACCGTCGCGCTCGTCAAGACGGGCAGCGGGTTCTCGAAGGACGCGCTCACCTCGGCGACCGGCCTCGACGTGCAGGACCCGAAGACGTCGCTCAGCACGATCAGCGCCTACCAGGCCGAGAACGGCTCGCTGACGCTCATGCGCGTCATGCTCATGCTCGTCTCCGCCCTCGTCGTCGGCGCGTTCTTCACCGTCTGGACGATCCAGCGCACGCCCGACCTCGCCGTCCTCAAGGCGATGGGCGCGCACACCGGCTACCTCGTGCGTGACGCCATGGGTCAGGCCGCCATCCTGCTGCTCATCGGTGGCGGCCTCGGCACGATCGTCGCGACCGTCCTCGGCTACTTCGCGCAGGGCACGGTGCCGTTCGTCCTCAGCCTCACCACCACGCTCGTCCCGCTGGCGCTGCTGTTCGTTCTCGGTCTGCTCGGCGCGCTCGTCAGCGTGCGCCGCATCGTGACCGTCGACCCCAACACCGCACTGGGGGCCGCGCGATGAGCCTTCGTCGTCATGCACCCGTACCTCGTGTCGAAGGCCGCGCGATGAGCCTCGACGCCACCCTCGTCCCCACCACCGCGCCAGGAGCAGCCCGATGAGCCTCGACGTCAAGAACGCGACGCTGACCTTCCCCGACGGCGCCTCGGGGCGCATCACGGCCGTCAACGACGTGTCGTTGCACGTCGCCGCGGGCGAGTTCGCCGCGGTGACGGGCCCGTCGGGTTCCGGCAAGTCGTCGCTGCTCGCCGTCGCCGGCCTGCTGCAGACGCCCGACTCCGGCATCGTGACGATCGACGGCAAGGTCGTCTCGGGGCTCTCGCACAAGGACGCCGCAGCGGTGCGCCTGTCGTCGATCGGGTTCGTCTTCCAGCAGAGCAACCTCATCGCGTCGCTGACGTCCGTGGAGCAGCTCGAGATCGTTGCGCGCATCGCCGGGCGTCACGGCAAGGACACCGCATCGCGGGCCGAGGAACTGCTCGCCGCCGTCGGGTTGGAGAAGGTCTTCGACCGCCGCCCCGCAGCGCTCTCCGGCGGTCAGCGTCAGCGTGTCGGCATCGCCCGCGCGCTGATGAACGAGCCGAAGCTGCTGCTCGTCGACGAACCGACCGCGTCGCTCGACACCGAGCGCGGCACCGCCGTCGTCGAACTGCTCGGCAAGGTGACGCACGAGCACCAGGCCGCGACCATCATGGTGACGCACGACCTGCACACCCTCGACGCCGTCGACTCGCTGCACGAGATGGTCGACGGTCGCCTGCGCACGCTCGAGGCGGCCCCGACGCAGGGTTGATGTCGGCGCCTCGTCGTAGTGCTGGCCTCGGCGCCTGATCGCCTCGACGGAGACGACGCGAGGAATCGGGCGTAGGCGAACATGGCGCCGGCCGGATGCGACAAGCATCCGGCCGGCGTTCGTCGTCTCGTGGTTGCGGCGTCTCACGGTGGCGTCGCCTCGTGGTTTCGGCGTCTCGACGGTAGGTGTGAGGTCGGCGAGTCGTTGTGGACGGGATTCGCAGATGGGGACGCGAATCGCGGTTGGGGACGGGAGTTCGAGCTGGCGCCTGTTCTCGCGCCGGCGTTGGTCAGGAGCTGACGTGAGCCAGCTGCGTCGTCGTGGCCGGCGCGTCATGCATCAGGGCGAGGCGTAGGCATCCGAGAGCGACGGGGATCTCGGCGGCGAGCGCCATGGCGACGGCGGTGGCGAGCGAACTTGTCGTGGTCGCGCTCGCGATGTCCGTGACGGCGTCGAGGACGAACAGCGTCGCGGCGACGAGCCCGATGAGCCGGGTGGCCGCGGCGCGTCGACTGGTGGCCAGAACGAGTGCGGTGAGGGCGAGGAGTTCGCTCACGTCGAGCCCCAACCACGCCGCGATGCTCGCAGGGTCGACGCGCTGCGCGTCCAGGCGCAGGTAGAGCACCGGGATCCAGGCTGCGAGGACGCCGCCTGCCACCGTCAGGACTCGTGTCACCGTCGTGTTCTCCACGTCCCCCACGTTCGCGCTCGCGTGTGGGTGGGTGATGTCGAGATCCTGTGCGTCGGCCATGAGCGCTCGCGGGCGATCTGGCGTGGTGTTGACGTCGCAATGTCGACGTGGTGCGGTGCGCGCAGCGCGGGCGTGGGGAGAGCCGGAGGGAAGCCTGGCCGTGGGGCGGTGGCGCGAGGGGCCGTCAGAGGGGCGGGCCGGGCACGACGAAGGTGTGATCACCGTTGCGGGAGCTGCTACGTCCCGGGCGCCCACGGCGGGCGGGCGGTTCGCTAGGGTGGTCAGCGCGCGTCACCCAGGACGAGGAAGCCGGTGAGAATCCGGCACGGTCGCGCCACTGTGAACGGGATTTCCGTGAGTCAGGAACTCGGGGCGACGCCATCGAGCGGGACGCGTCATCCCGGGAAGGTGCACTCATGCATATCGCTGAGGGGTTCTTGCCCCCTGTTCACGCTGCCGCCTGGAGTGCGGTAGCGGCCCCCTTCGTCATCCACGGAGCGCGCGAGATCAAGCGCACGATCGAGAAGCATCCGGAGTCGAAGCTGCTGCTCGGCGGGGTCGGGGCGTATTCGTTCGTGCTGTCGGCCATCAAGTTGCCGTCCGTCACCGGGAGTTCGTCGCATCCGACGGGCACCGGTGAGGGCGCCATCATCTTCCGCCCGCCCGTCATGGCGGCGCTGGGCACGATCGTGCTGCTGTTCCAGGCGCTGTTGCTCGCCCACGGCGGGCTGACGACGCTCGGCGCGAACGTCATGTCGATGGCCGTCGTCGGGCCGTGGGCCGGGTACGGCGTCTATCGGCTGATGCGTCGCGCGCCGCTGTCGATCGCCGTGTTCTGCGCCGTCGCCGTCTCCGACCTCATGACGTACGTGACGACGGCGACGCAGCTCGCCCTCGCCTTCCCCGACCGCGCGACGGGTTTCGTCGGCGCATGGTCGCGGTTTCTCGGGCTGTTCGCGGTGACGCAGATTCCGCTCGCCATCGTCGAAGGCCTCGTCGGTGTGCTGCTCATGAACGCGCTGCGCTCCTGGGCCGGCCCGGAGCTCGCCGGTCTCGGATTCGGACGCGATCGTGGGTTCGATGCGGGTGTCGCGGTCTCGGCCGACGTCGAGGCGAAGGAGGCGAGCCGTGCGTGACCGTCGACTGACGAACGTCCTCCTCGTCGTGCTCGCGGCGGCGATCTTCGTCCTGGCGCTCGTCATGGGCACGCGCAGTGGCGACTTCGGTGGCACGGACGCTGCGGCCACCGAGACCATCGAGAAGTCCGACCCCGACTACAAGCCGTGGTTCGAGCCGTTCTGGACGCAGCCCGGTGGCGAGGTCGAATCGGGGCTGTTCGCGATGCAGGCCGCGCTCGGTGCGGGCTTCCTCGGCTTCGTCCTCGGCACGTTCCGCGAGCGTCGCAAGAACCGCGACGCGGCGTCGGGTGTCGCGAGTGCGGGTAGCGGTGTTGCGTCACGTCGTGCTGCCCCGGGTGATGACGCTGCGACGGGTGTCGTCACGAACGCGCCCGACGGTTCGCGGATCGCCTGAGCGTGGCTCATCTCGCGATCGACGAGGCGGCGTGGAGCAGCGCGTGGCGCTCGCATGCCGTCAGCGAGAAGGCTGCGCTGGCGCTCGGTCTTCTCGCCGTGGCGATGGTGGCGCGGGACGTGCGCGTCGACCTGGCCGTCGTCGTCGTCGCGTTCGTCGCCGTCACGGTGGGTGCGCGCGTCGCGCCCGGGCTCGTGCTGCGTGTGTGGGCGCTGCCGGCGGTGTTCGTCGTCATCGGCCTCGTGGGCGTGCTCGTGTCGATCGGCCCCGCGCCCGATGACGCGCTGTGGCAGGCGGGGCCGTTCTCGATCGGGCGATCGTCGCTCGATCGAGCCGTTCTGACGGGGTCGCGTGCAGCGGCGGGGGCGGCTGCCGTCCTCGTGCTCGCGCTGACGACGCCGATGACGGACGTCCTCGGCGGGCTGCGGCGCGTCGGGGTGCCGGCGTTTCTCGTCGAGATCGCGGGCGTCGTGTATCGGATGATCTTCACGCTGCTCGACTCGGTCGGCACGATCCGGGAGAGTCAGACGGCGCGCCTCGGCTACGCGACGCGCCGCGCGGCGCTCGCGAGCACTGGGACGCTGCTCGCGGGGGTGCTCGTCCGGGCCTGGACGCGCGCCCAGCGCCTCGAAGCGGGGCTCGCCGGACGTGGATACACGGGCGACCTCATCGTCACGACGCCCGCGCGGCAGGCGTCGTGGCGGTCGCTGTGTGGTGTCGTGCTCGTCGTCGGCGCCCTCATGGCGTGGGCGGTGATGTCGCGATGAACAGGTGGCTGCAGAACAGGCAAGCTGGGCCGAACGGCGTCGCTCGAGATAGTGAGTCACGTGTGGCTGAGCCCGGCGGCCGGGAGGCAACTGGTACCCGTGGGTTGAGTGTCAGGGATCTGCGCGTGGGGTATCGCGGTCGGGATGCCGTACTCGACGGCGTCGACCTCAACGTGCAGCCGGGGCGGCGGCTCGCGTTCGTCGGCGCGAACGGCGCAGGCAAGACGACGCTGTTACGCGCCGTGGCCGGGTCGGTTGCGGCGACGTCGGGGGACGTCGTCGTCGACGGGGTGGCGTTGCAGCGTTCGCGGCGCGGGCTGGAGCGTCATCGACAGCTCGTGCAGCTCGTGCTTCAGGATCCGGCGGATCAGTTGTTCTCGGCGGACGTCTTCGCGGACGTCTCGTTCGGCCCGACCAACCTCGGGCTGCCGCCCGACGAGGTGCGGCGACGCGTCGAGGAGACGCTCGACGTCCTCGGGATCAGCGACCTCGCGGATCGGCCGGTTCATCAACTGTCGTTCGGGCAGCAGAAACGCGTGGCCATCGCGGGTGCCGTCGCGATGCGCCCCGCGTACCTGCTGCTCGACGAGCCGACGGCCGGCCTCGACCCGGCCGGCGTCGAGGCGCTGCTCGCGAGCCTCACGTCGCTCGAGGAACGCGGTACGACGATCGCCCTGTCGACGCATGACCTCGCGTTCGCGTGGGAGTGGGCCGACGACGTCGCGCTGCTGCACGACGGGCACCTGCGTCAGGACGCCGCGCATCCTGTGCTCAGCGACGAGCCCGCCCTGCATGCCGCGGCGCTGCGCGCTCCCTGGCAGGCGCAGATGTTGGCGCGCGCAGGCGTGACGTGTGCCGGACCGCAGACGTCGCGCGACGGGGGCGCCGACGGGGGCGCCGTCGAGGCCGTCAACGAGGTCGTTGGCGGCGACTCGGGGCCTGGTGACACCGCCGGCGACACGGGGCCCGGCGACGCCGGCGGCGAAGGTCCAGGCGCTCGCCGGCGTCCTGTCATCGGGGCGATACCGCGCACGGTCGATGAGATATACGACGCTGTGGTCAGTGGCGTCTCACGCTCCAGTGACGGCACTGCTCAGGCGGAATGACAGCCCCGGCCGCTCATCGCAGGGGGGTGACAACAGGTGCCGCTGGCAGCTGGCAGCTGGCAGCTGGCGGCCATCAGCCAGTGACCATCAGTCGGTAATCAGCGGTCGGTGGTCGGTGGTCGGGGGTGGTCGGTGGTCGGCAGCTGGCGGGCTCGGCGGCTGGTGGATACGGCAGTCGGCGGGTGCCACGGTTGCTCTGCTCAACGCCGCGCAGGATGTTCTCACTCATGGCGTGGGTGGGTCGGACGTGGGGGAGTGCCACCTCGGCGGTCGCGACGACACCGCTACGGGCGCGGCGCGGCGCCGTGCCCCCCGACGTCGAGTAGGTCGTCGACGCTCGCGGCGATGGTCGTCGCGTCGACGAGCTGTGTCGAGACGGGCGGCAGGTCGTGGATGAGGCGCGCGAGGCGTGACGCCATCGCGTTGGCGTCGAGGTGAGCGAGCGGATCGTGAGTCCAGCACGCCGCGAGGGTCACGTACGTGGCCGAACCGAGGCTCGCCTCGAGCTCGCTCCACGACCCGAGCACGCGCGGCAGGTCGCGCTGTGCGATCTGCAGGACGTGCGCGGCCTCGAGCTGCTCGAAGACGAGGTCGCGCCGCGCGCTGACGCCCCGCTCGGAGTTGTGCTCACCGTCGGCCACGAGCAGCAGCACCCGCTCGAGGGCGCGCAGGGCGCGACGGAACTGACGACGCACGAGCAGCACGGGCAGGCGCCGCCCGAACGCCCACAGCACGAACAGGCAGATGACGCACGACAGGGCCGTCTCGAAGATGCGATCGAGCATCAACTCACCGATCGGCTTGTGCGCCGTGCCCGCCGACGCCACGAGCAGCGCCATCGGCGTGATGAACATCGAGCCCAGCGCATAGTTGCGCACGACCGTCCACTGCAGCAGGTACACGCACATCAGCGCGACGACGATGACCCACCAGCCGCTCGGATGCGTGAGGCTGACGAGGAAGAACAACCCCACCCCGACGACCGTGCCGACGAAGCGGTGCGCGGCGCGATGCGTCAGTGTCAACCGGTCGCCGCCGAGGGAGATGAGCAGCGCCGTCGTCATGACCGCCCAGTACGGATGCGTGACGCCGAGTGCGTACGCGAGCACGCACGTGAGCAGCACCGCGAGCGCTGCGCGCCGCGCGATCAGCGCAGGCAAGGACGAGCGCGACAACCCCCAGCGCAGCAGGTAGCGCCGCGGTGGGCGTCCGAGGTAGCGCGCCTGCGCCATGACGGGGACGGCGATCACGGCCCCGGGCAGTCGCGTGGCGGCGGTGCGTTGGACGACTTCGATGTGCAACCGGCGCAGGCGCTTCGTCAGCTCGCGCCAGTGCGGGTCGGGGTGACGGCGGCCCGTCGCCGCGCTCAACGCCCACGCCGCGGAGAAGATCGACGCGTACGCCGTGTCCCGCAGGCGGCCCGTCTCGACGAAATCGCCGTCCGGGTCTGACTCGAAGTACGCGTCACACGCCTCCTGCGCCTCGTCGACGGCTTGATCCTCCGGTTCGTGACGCTGCGGGTACTGCAGCGCGAGGCTCAGCACGCTCGACATCACGGCGCCACAGCCTGCTGCCAGCAGGAACCGGCTGCCGGGCACGCCGACCGTAGGCAGATACGTACCGATGGCCGGGCCGATCGTCAGAAAGACAGGGCCAGGCGGGTCGCCGACGAGCGCGTGGTACAGAAGCACACTGACGCCGGCGATCGCCGTCAGCGCGACCGTCGTGAGCACCGCATGTCCTGCGACGCTCACCCCGATCGTCAACGCCGCGACGTACGCGAGCGTCATGCACGCGAGGATGGTGACGCGGTGACGCCACGTCCGCTTGACGCTGACGGTGCACAAGAACGTGCCCGTCAACCCGAGCAGGCCGAGCTGTGGGCCGAGGACGAACGACAACGCCAGCACCGTCAGCGTCACGCACGTCGTGATGTGTGCCGCCGTCTTCCAGCGCCCCGGCGCGGGCTTGACCTCGACGAACGTCTGCAGCTCGTCCGCGAGGCGCGCCTTCGTCACCCCGCGACGACGGGCAGCGCGACGCACCTGCGGCGGCGCGAGCATCATCGTGAGGCGGGGCATGCCTCTATTGTGAACCTGGCCACCGACAACCCCGGAAACCTGGGCCTTTCGCCTCCACATGCACACGGGTGCTCGTCCCGCTCATCGTCGTCCTGGTCTACCTCATCGGCGAGCTGGCTCTGCTGTTGCTCCTGGTTCCGCTGCTGGCATTGACCCGTTTCGTGTTTCGTTGCCCCTGGGCCGTCTGTGTGAGTCGACGTGGCCGGGTGCTTCACGAGGAGCGGTGCCCCACGTTCAGCGCCGCCCGAGCGCGTCGGGGCGACCTCGCACAGGCGGTGCGAACCGGCACCTGGCGCGAGCTACCGCGTCAGCACTGAGGCGCGCGCGACGAAGCACCTCGACGTCAACCCCGCGCCAGGCGCTCCCACCTCGCGATCCATGTGGACCGCGCACGACGTCAGCCGCGAGCCAGCCGCTCCTCGACGTAGTCGAGCCAGCGCAGCTCGGCCTCGCCGGCGAAGATGAGCGATTCGAGGACGAGCTCGTCGGGCGTCGGAGCGCTCGGCGCGCCCGGTGTGCGGCGCG
Organism: Dermacoccus sp. GAS27A; assembly: GCF_044909235.1. Taxonomy (NCBI): domain Bacteria; kingdom Bacillati; phylum Actinomycetota; class Actinomycetes; order Micrococcales; family Dermacoccaceae; genus Dermacoccus; species Dermacoccus sp. GAS27A. The sequence goes on from NZ_JBIYDW010000007.1 coordinate 43,356, forward strand.
GTTTCGACCGGTTGAGCTCGCGTAGGTGCCGCATCGTCGCGGTGCGTTGCGTCGAGACGAGCGCACGCACGTCGACCCCTGGCATCGTGACGGCGAGCGCCAACTTGATGGCGAGTTCGTTGCGTGGCGTCACGTCGCGCGGGACGGCCTGGGCCCACCATGAATCCACTTCACCGCGCCCCGTCTCGGTGAGGCGATACGGAATGCGGCCCTCGTCGTCGGCCGCGCCCGCGCCCTCGACGAGGCCGTCGCGCTCGAGGCGCCCGAGCGTCGTGTAGACCTGGCCGATGTTGAGGGGCCACTGCCCGCCCGTGCGCGCCTCGAACTCGGAGCGTAGCTGCGCGCCGTACATCTCCTGCGACGCGAGCAGCGCGAGCAGGCCGTTACGAACGCTCACGTCAGCCCCCTTCGCGTCGTCGCGGTGAACGATGAACGTTCAACGGTACGACGCGGCGCGCCCACCCGCCGAACCCGCCGAACCCGCCGAACCCGCCGAACCCGCCGAACCCGGCGCGAGTCGTGCATGACGCTCACCGCTCGCGCCTCGTCAGCACCGGCTTGCGGCGTGCGAACAGCATCGACACGAGCGCTGCGACGAGTGGCACCGCGATGAGCATGATCGCGAGCGACCACCATGGGATCGCGTACGTGCCGCCGCTGAGCTGGTGCGTCCGCTCGTCCATCATGTGGTTCGTCGAGGCCCGCGCCAGGATGAGCCCCGGCGCGATGCCGATGAGCGCACCGATGACGCCGATCGCCGCCGCGTGCGCGCCGACGATGCGTCGCCGCGCTCAGAGGGTCAGCAGCACCTTGCCGATGTGCTGCGACGCGGCGAGTTCGCGGTGTGCGTCCGCTGCCTGCGCGAGCGGGTAGGTGGCGTGGACGATGGGTTGCACGGCGCCCGATTCGACGAGCGGCCACACCGTGTCGCGCACCTCGCGCACGATTGCGGCCTTCTCCGCGAGTGGGCGCGAACGCAGCGACGTCGCCGTCACCTGGGCGCGCTTGGCGAGCAGTTTCGCGAGGTCGAGCTCGGCCTTCGTCCCGCCCTGCATGCCGATGATGACGAGCCGGCCGTTGGGCGCGAGAGCGTCGATGTTGCGGCTCAGGTACTTGGCGCCCATGACGTCGAGGATGACGTTGGCGCCACCCGCTGCCGCGACGGCGTCGACGAAGTCCTCCTCGCGGTAGTTGATGAGGGTCTGTGCGCCGAGCGCCTTGCATGCGGCGAGCTTTTCGGCCGAACCGGCGGTGACGGCGACGCGCGCGCCGAGCGCCGTCGCCAACTGGATCGCCATCGTGCCGATTCCGCTGCTGCCGCCGTGCACGAGCAGCAATTCACCGGGCTGCAGGTCAGCGGTGAAGACGACGTTGGACCACACCGTCGCGGCCACCTCCGGCAACGCGGCGGCCGTCACGAGATCGACGCCGCGCGGCACGGGCAGCACCTGGCCGACGCGGACGTTGACGTACTCGGCGTAGCCGCCGCCCGCAAGCAGCGCGCACACCTCGTCGCCGACGCGCCAGCCGACGACGTCGGGCCCGAGCGCGTCGATGGTGCCGGAGACCTCGAGGCCGAGGATGTCGGATTCTCCGGCAGGCGGCGGATAGTGCCCCTGACGCTGCAGCAGGTCCGCCCGATTGACACCCGCAGCGGCGACCTTGATGCGTATCGAGTCGCCCTCGGGCGCGGGCAGATCGGGCACCTCGGCAAGGGTCATGACGTTCTCGTCACCGAATTCGGACAGCGTGATCGCCTTCATTCCTCGACCCTACGACGCGCCCCGCGCACGATGAAACGCCAGATCGTCGACGGTGTCGACGTCGCGGGCGTCGCCCGGGTCGACGGGGGTCTCAGCAAGAGCGAGGGATGCAAGCATCGCACGCATCGACGCGCCGGCAGGGTTCCCGATCGCCTCGCAGGCCGCGGCCAGGGCATCGGCGCGATACACCGCGAGAAGCGGCTGACGACGGCCATCGACGACGGCGACAGCTCCGTCGAGGCAGGACGTGCTGGTCGCCCGCATCGTCAACGCCGCGTCGAGGAGGGCGGGCAGGGCATGGCCGCCCCGGGGCGTGTCGCCGGCGACGAGGGCGATCCACTCGCCGGTGCTGACGTCGAGCGCCCGCGCCAGGGCAGCGACCGGGCCGCCCAGGGGCGGATCCTCCTGCACCCAGGTGACCTGCTCGCGACTGATCGCGCGCGGCGGACCGACGACGATGACGGGCCATGATGTCGGGAGCGAGGCCAGCGTCGAATCGAGCACGCTGCGGGCGCCGAGCGATACGTCCAGCTTGTCGTCGTGAGCGCCGCCGAAGCGCCGCGACGTGCCGCCGGCGAGCACGACGGCCGTGACGGACAGGTTCAGATCGGGCCGTTCGTCGCCTGCGCTGCCCCTGCCCGCCCGCCGGCCTGCCGGTTCTGCGGCGGCGCCACTCAGCCGCGAATCGGTGCCGCCGGGTCGGGAGGCGTGCTCGTCGAGAGGCTCGTGCGAGGTCATGGGTCCATCGTCGTGGACGCGAGCGGGCGGTGGGTGCGACAGGACGTCATCGCGCCGTCGCAGGTGGGTGATCCCGGCGAGGAGGCGTTCAGGTCAGCTGCGCGGCAGGCGACGCGCGCTGTCGACGAGCTGGCGGGCGCTCGCGTCGAAACCGTCGTAACTGCGAGCTGCGCGGGCCGTCATCGTCATGCCGATCATCGAGCTCGTGAGCAGGCTCGCGTACTCGCGCGCTGCGGCAGTGGTGACGCTGCAGTCGGTCAGGGCCTTCGCGAGGCCACCCTTGAACGCGTCGAACGCTGCACGGCAGTGTTCGAGCTGCGTCGGGTTCTCGGCAGCGACGGTGACCGCGCCGACGGCCGAGCCGGCCTCGAACTTCGTCTCGTCGAGGTAGGTCCGCAGGCGGCCGAGCAGTTCGCTGACGACCTGTTCAGGCGAACGACGTTCGACCGACGCCACGACGTCGAGCCACTGCTGGGCGTTGAGGTCGATGGCGGCGAGAACGAGTTCCTGCTTGCCGCCGGGGAAGTGGTGATAGATCGAGCCGCGCGGTGTCTGCGTCGCCTGCGTCACCTCTGCGAACGAGGTGGCCTGCAGGCCACGGCGGGCGAGCAGGTCGAGGGCACCGGAGATCATGCGATCTCTGACGGGCGACGGCATCGGAGCTCCTTCAGGCAGGTTCAGGGTTTGCAGAAAACCCATGTTGCACAGGAGGGAACCCACGTTCGCTCCTTGAACGCTTTATACACCGTCTGTGCTCTTTTTGTTCTGCGGGCGTGCTTCGCCTGGCACTGGCGGCCGATAACTAGGACGATGCAAGCGGGCGAGGGTGAAGAGTTCACGCGTTCGTGTAGAGAATTTTACCCGTTCGGTGGGAGTGTGTGCTCCCCCACAGGTGTGGGTTGCGTGCTGCCTGGTTGTTCAGCGCTGCCATCGTAGCTGGACATGTGACCAAGTGTGGTGGAGTTGCTACAGCCACAAGAATATTGCGTCGCAACTCCGGTCGATGATGCTGGCGGTGCGTCGTCTTGGGTACGGCAGGTGGTGGGTCGCAGGTGCGGCCGGTGTGGCGTCAGCGACGCGTCGAGGGTGGGTCAAGTGCGTGTCGCGTGTGCGTCATGTGGCGGTGGGACTCCGTCGCGGCACGCGGGCTCGCTTCGCTCGCGCGCATGGCGCTCCTCCCAAATCCCCCGAGCTCATTCAGAGATGCGGAAGACCCCCTCCGGGGCGACTTCGTCGCTGATCCCGGAGGGGGTCTTCCGCATCTCTGGCGGTGGCGGTGGGATTTGAACCCACGGTGGAGTTACCCCCACACACGCTTTCGAGGCGTGCTCCTTAGGCCGCTCGGACACGCCACCGGTAAGAACATTACAACAGCGATGCGTCGGAGCAAAAACGAGATGAACGAACCGTCACTTGCACACCGGCGACGGCGACGGCGACGCAGGCGCCACAGCGATCGTCGGGAACGACGAACCGACGACGACATCCACACTGTTGCCGTCACGCCCGTCCTGCACGAGCTTCGCGCCCGGCACCAACGTCGCGACGTACCGCTTCGCCAGCGCCGCGCCGTCAGGGCCGAAACGCACCTCGCCGACACCGTCCTCGCTGTGCTGATACGGGTCGTTGCCGACGACACCCATCCTGAACCCGTGCGTGCGCAACGCCTCCGCAGCCGTTGCCGCCGCACCCTTCGACCCGCTCGCGTTGTAGACGTTGAGCGTGAAAGACGCGATCTCCGGCGGCGCCGAGCTCACCGTCCCGTTCGGACATGGGCCGCTCTGCTTGCTCGGCGACGAGATGAACGTCGCCGCGAACACGATCGCGCCGAGCACGAGCAGCGCGCAGAAGACGAGGATGGCGATGGAACGGCGCTCGCGACGCTTGCGCGCCCGAGCGAGACCGTTGTCGCGGACATAACTCATAGGGACAAGACCCTTGCGTGGAAGGTGGCGCGCGACTGCAAGGCGGCCCGCAAGGCGCGATGCAGCCCGTCCTCCAGGTACAACTCGTTCTGGTACGCGACGACATGCGCGAAGATGTCGCCGTAGAACGTCGAATCCTCCGACAACAACGCCGACAGATCGAGCGTCGTACGAGTCGTCGTCAGATCCGCCAGACGCACCACCCGAGGCGTCACCGGCGACCAGTCCTTGGGCGTGACGAGGCCATGGTCGGGGTAGGGGCGCGAATCGCCCACGGCCTTGAAGATCACGGCCCTATTTTATGTGCCCACAGTGCTGGGCGCGCACGCGCCGGGCGGATACGCTCACGACGTGACCGAAAAGAATCAGCTCGAAGCCATCCGCAGCGGATACGCCTTCGACGGCGCCTCCCTCGAGCTCGGCGCAGCCGTCGAGGACAACACCGCCAAGCCCGACGTGCAGGTGCGCCTGCCGCTGTCGATGATGAACCGCCACGGCCTCATCGCCGGCGCCACCGGAACGGGCAAGACCAAGACGCTGCAGCTCATGGCCGAGCAGCTCGCCACCAACGGCGTTCCCGTCTTCATGGCCGACATCAAGGGCGACCTGTCCGGTCTCGCCGAACCGGGTGAGTCGAACGACAAGGTCGCCGCCCGCGCGAAGGACGTCGGGCAGGCGTGGGAGGGCAAGGGCTTCGACGTCGAATACCTCAGCCTCGGCGGCGAGGGCAAGGGTGTGCCTGTGCGTGCCACCGTCACCTCGTTCGGCCCGACGCTGCTGTCGAAGGTGCTGGGGCTCAACGCAACCCAGGAATCCAGCCTCGGTCTCATCTTCCACTACGCCGACGCCAACGGGCTCGCCCTGCTCGACCTCAGGGACCTGCGCGCCGTCATCACGCACCTGACGTCCGACGAGGGCAAGGCCGACCTCAAGAACCTCGGCGGGCTCAGCTCGGCGACGGCCGGCGTCATCCTGCGCAACCTCATCGCGTTCGCCGATGGCGGCGCCGAGGTGTTCTTCGGCGAACCCGAGTTCGCCACGTCCGACCTCATGCGCACCGGCGCCGACGGGCGCGGCATCATCACCTGCCTCGAACTGCCGAGCGTGGCCGAGAAGCCCGCACTGTTCTCGACGTTCCTCATGTGGATGCTCGCCGACCTCTTCCAGGAACTGCCCGAAGCGGGCGACCTCGACAAGCCGAAGCTCGTGTTCTTCTTCGACGAGGCGCACCTGCTCTTCGACGGCTCGAGCAAGGCGTTCGTCGACCAGATCGAGCAGACCGTCCGCCTCATCCGCTCCAAGGGCGTCGGCGTCTTCTTCGTCACCCAGACGCCCAAGGACGTGCCGTCCGGCGTCCTCGGCCAGCTCGGCAACCGCGTCCAGCACGCGTTGCGCGCCTTCACGCCCGACGACCAGAAGGCGCTCACCGCGACCGTGCGCACCTTCCCCAAGAGCGGCTACGACCTCGAAGAGCTGCTGACGACGCTCGGCACCGGCGAAGCGATCGTCACCGTACTGTCGGAGACCGGCGCCCCGACGCCCGTCGCCTGGACGCGCATGCTCGCACCGACGTCGAAGATGGGCCCGGCCGCACCCGAGACGATGGACCGCATCGTGTCGTCGTCGCCGCTCGCACCCAAGTACTCCGAAGCGATCGACCGCGAATCGGCCTACGAGAAACTGCAGGGGCGCCTGACGCCCGACACAGCGGGTGCGGGGAGCGACGCCGACGCGGCGCAGAACACACCCGCTCCCGAAGCGCCCCACGCGCCCGCCAAGAAGGAGAAGGACGACCCCGGCCTGGTCAGCCAGGTCGTCCACTCCTCCGCCTTCAAGTCGTTCATGCGCTCCGCCGGTACCCAGATCGGCCGCGAGATCACCCGCAGCCTCTTCGGCACCGCCCGCCGTCGCTGACGATCAGCGCATCAGAGGCGCACGCACCCAAGACACACGAGGGACGCCCGACCAGGGCGTCCCTCGTGTGACTTCCACCTGCCGGAGCTTGTTTCCCTCAGCAGCCGCCCGACGCTGACGGTGACGGACTCGGCGACGCCGTCGCCTGCGACAACGGCACGACCTTGCCGTTCGTCGGCCACTTCGAACCCAGATACAGGCGCACGGCCGAACCCTTGATGTCGACAGCGCCCTTCGTCTGCGTGTCCTGCAGCAACCGCGAACCGGGGATACTCATCTGCAGGCGCTGCGCGTCGGGCAGGCCCTCCTCGTCGTACACGATGACGGCCGAGTCGTCCGGGTAGTACGCCTTGTCGTTCGCCTCGGCATCCGCGTGGAAACCCTGCTTGCCGAGCTGACCGGCGACGTCCGCCGCGAGGCCCGGCATGAACGTCGTGTTGAGGACGGTGACGGAGACGTTCTTCACCGCGCGCGGCGGGCGCGGCGCCAGGGAGAACTTGTTGCCGATGACGATGTCGATCGTAGGATCCGAGCGCTCGTCCTGATACAGGTTCGCGTGGGGGATCTGCCTGGCGACGTTGAGCGCGATTGTGCGGCCGTTCTTGCCGTACCGGATCTCGGCGAACTTGGGGGTCGGACGATCGTCGCTCAATGGGTCGTTCTTGACGTCCAGCGTGTGCATGCCGCGCCAGCCGAGCTGCTTCGCGACGGTGGCACCCTCACCGCTGCGGTCGCTCGCGTTGTAGACGTTGGCGTAGATGCTCGACCACGCGACCGTGCGTGACGGCGACGGGTTGCCGGGTGGGCACGTCGGCGCAGCCTGCTTCGGCTTGTCGCTCGAGCACCCCGTCAACGCACCTGCGGCAACGACGAAAACCGCTGCAGTGCTGGCGGTTCGGCGCATCATCACGATCCTTTCGACCCGGCTCGCACGACGACGAACCACCCCCGGAAGTGCCCAGTGTACGGCGGGCCGCGCACCCACGCCGACGGCGACCGTCCCTCGGCGCGCAGACACGACGATGCCCCGCCGGACGAACCCGGCGGGGCATCGATCACGTGTGGCGGAGGATATGGGATTTGAACCCATGAGGGGTTTCATCCCCAACACGATTTCCAATCGTGCGCACTAGGCCACTATGCGAATCCTCCGCCGAGAACTGTACTGCACCGCGGCGCATGCGCCCAAGTCGGGCGGTGCAAGCAGCGTCGAGGGAACAGCCGGGGAACGACGGGTGCGCAGGGGCTCGTCGGTGCGGGCTGTCACCATGGGGGCGTGACGCACGACAACACGAGCCCCGACGACACCCGCGCAGCCCGTGTGCGCTGGAGCGACCTGCCGCTCGCGGCCAAGCTCATGCTCGTCAGCATCGTGTTCGACTTCGTCGGCACCGGCCTCATCATGCCGTTCGGCGTCACCTACCTGCACGAGGTGCGCCACCTCAGCCTGCAGGTGACGGGCATCCTGCTGGCCCTGCCCGCGATCGTCGGGTTGCTCGCCGTCGGCCCCGGCGGTGTCGTCATCGACCGTGTCGGTGCGCGTCGCGTCGTCATCACGGCCGTCGGGCTCGAGATCGCCGGGCAACTGCTCATGGCCGGGGCGCACGACGTCGGGCGGGCCGCACTGGCATTGACGCTCTCCGGAATCGCGACGGGGGTGATCTTCCCGGCCGTGCAGGCGATGGTCGCAAGCGTCATGCCGTCGGACCAACGGCAGTTCTTCTTCGGTCTCAACTTCACGCTGCTCAACCTGGGCATGGGCATCGGCGGGGTGCTCGGCGGGGCCATCGTCGACGTGACGCGGCCGTCGACGTTCGAGCTCGTGTACGTCATCGACGCCGCGACGTTCCTCGTCCCACTCGCGCTGTACCTGGGTCCGCTGCGACACCACGGCGGACGCGTCGAGCACCCCTCGAGCCCTGACGGCGACGCGCCGCGCGGCGGTTACGCGCAGGTGCTACGCGAGCCGACGATGCGGCTGCTCGTGCTGCTCGGATTCATCACGGCCTTCATCGGCTACGCGCAGTTCGGAGTCGGATTCCAGGCCTTCGCCCGCAGCGTCGCGCACGTCTCGACGCAGGTGCTCGGCTGGGCGTACGCGGCGAACACGGCCGTCATCGTCGTCGTGCAGATCCTCGTGCTGCGGCTCGTCTCCGGCAGGCGGCGCACGCGCGCGCTGGTGCTCATGTGTGGCCTGTGGTCGCTGTCGTGGGCCGTGCTCGGCCTCGCGGGCTGGTCGGGGGAGCGCTCCGCGACGATGGCCGGCGTCCTCGTCTGCGCGTCGGCGGCGATCTTCGGCGTCGGCGAGACGTTCCTGCAGCCGACGCTGCCCGCCATGGTCAACGACCTCGCCCCGGACGCCCTGCGCGGGCGCTACAACTCGGCCTCCGCGGGAGCCTTCCACCTGGCCGAGATCGTCGGCCCGCCGTTCGCGGGCCTGCTCATCGGGCACGCCCTGGCCGGCTGGTACACGCTCGCGCTCGTCCTCGGATGCGTGGGCGCGGCCGCCGTCACCCTCGCCGTCGAACGGCGCCTCAGCCCCGCCGTCAACGGGCTCGGCGCGCCGCGCGAACCCGACGTCGCGGGCGAGCTGGCCCTCGAGGTGCAGCGCGCCAAGCTGAGCGGAGAGTAGGTGCGTGAAAACCCCTTCGGTGATGAGCGGCGGCTCGTAGCCTGACGCCATGCCCCGACGCGTCGCCCGTCACGCCGCGCCGCTCGGCGACGGACGCGTCGTGTGGCTGTTCGGCGACACGCGTCGCGCGACCGGCCGCGGGGCGACCATGGTGTCGAACTCGATGCTCATCAGCACGCGGGGGTGCTTCGCGCAGGTGCTGACGGGCGTCGCCGTCATCCCCGATCCCGGTGTTGCGGGCGAGCGGTTGGCGGCGTGGCCGACCTGCGTCATCAGCCTTGATCGCGGTCGATGGAGCGAGCTTTTCGTCTGCACCAACACGATCAGGCGGCACGGCGGGTTCTGGGGGTTCACGCTGCTCGGCACGTCGGTGACGCGCTTCGTCGTGCCGGACGGCGGGGCGGCGCGCCGCCTCGAGAACGTCGCGCTGAGCGCAGACGACGACACGCTCGACCACATGACGTGGGGGACGGCGAGCGTCGCCGATGACGGGTGGATCGTCGTGTAGGGCACCCGTGCGCCGACGGGCGGCTTCGGACGCGAGGTGTACGTCGCGCGCACGCGTCCGGAGGACATCGAGAACATGGCGCTGCGTCAGTACCGCGGCGCGACGGGCCGGGGCCCCCGACGTCAGATGACGCCCGGGACGCGGCTGGGGCCCTGTGAGACGTGAGCGCCCCCCGCGTACCTGGAAGAGCTCCCCTACCCTTGCTGCATTCCTGCCCTGGGGGAGTTCGGAGAGGTACCACCACGCGGGGGGCTTGGCATGAGTCTACCGGGGAGGCTGCGAGGGCGGTAATCGTGGGGTGGTCGGCGCTCCGGGCGGCCCTGGACGGGTGGTCGGACGAGGCGTGATCGGCCTGTTCGTAGGGCGTTCTCCGCGGAATCTCGGGGTTGTCGGTGCGCGCCACTAGTGTTGCTCGCATGACAACGGCCCTGTACCGCCGCTACCGCCCCGAGACGTTCGCCGACGTCATCGGCCAAGAGCACGTCACCGAACCCCTCATGCAGGCGCTGCGGACGGGGCGCGTCAATCACGCGTACCTGTTCAGTGGGCCGCGCGGGTGTGGCAAGACGACGTCGGCGCGCATCCTCGCGCGTTGCCTCAACTGCGAGCAGGGCCCGACGCCGACGCCGTGCGGGGTGTGCGACTCGTGCGTGGCGCTCGCTCGTGGCGGTGCCGGCAGCGTCGACGTCATCGAGATCGACGCGGCCTCGCACGGTGGTGTCGACGACGCGCGTGACCTGCGTGAGCGCGCGTCGTTCGGCCCGGCGAGCAGCCGCTACAAGATCTACATCATCGACGAGGCGCACATGGTGACGCCGCAGGGCTTCAACGCGCTGCTCAAGATCGTCGAGGAGCCGCCGGAGCACGTGAAGTTCGTGTTCGCGACGACAGAACCGGAGAAGGTCATCGGCACGATCCGCTCGCGCACGCACCACTACCCGTTCCGCCTCGTGCCGCCGAAGAAGCTGAGCGACTACATGGAGACGCTGCTCGACGCCGAGGGCGTCGCGTACGAGCCGGGCGTGCTGTCGTTCGTCACGCGCGCGGGTGGGGGTTCGGTGCGTGACTCGCTGTCGGTGCTCGACCAGCTCATCGCCGGGTCGGGGCCCGAGGGGCTGACGTACGCCGGCGCCGCGAGCCTGCTCGGCTTCACCGATGACGAACTGCTCGACGGCATCATCGAGGCGTTCGCGGCCGGTGACTCGGCGGCGGTCTTCCGGCAGATCGACCGCGTCGTCGAATCGGGCGCCGACCCGCGACGGTTCGTCGAGGATCTGCTCGAGCGTCTACGCGACCTCATCGTCGTCGCGGCCGTGGCCGAGGGTGCGGGCGCCGTGCTGCGCTCGGTGCCGGAGGACCAGCTGGAGCGCATGCGCTCGCAGGCGGCCTCGTTCGGTGCTGGGGCGCTGTCGCGCGCGGCGGACGTCATCAATGCCGGCCTGACGGAGATGACGGGCGCGACGTCGCCGCGCCTGCAGCTCGAACTCATGTGCGCGCGCGTGCTGCTGCCCGGCATCGCGGGTCTCGACGGGTATGCGGCGCGACTCGACCGGATGGAACGTCGCCTCGACATGGGCGAACTGCCGCCTCGTGCTGCCGCGGGGCCGGTGCCACATGCGCCGCCGATGCCTCCCGCCGGTGCATCGGCGCCGACGCAGGGCGGGGTCGGCGCGAGCGCCGGCGCGGCCTCTGGGGTGGGTGCGAATGCTGACAGGGCAGGACGCTCGGGCGGTTCCGCCGAGGACGCCGCATCGGCGACGGCGGGTGTGACAGGGGCGGCGGGCGCTCCTCAGCCGGCGACGGCACCGAGGTGGCAGAGCCCGAGTGCCGGTGCAGCGCAGGAGAACTCGTCGACCGGTGACGATCTGTCTCGCGCGCCGGGTGCCGGGGCGGGGGGTGGTCGTGCTGACACCGCCGGCGTTGAGGGCGGGGATGGTCGCGCGGGTCAGTCGGGTGCCTCTCGCCCGGCAGGTCACGGCGAGGCCGCACCCGAGCAGGGTCAGCGGGCCGCTGCGGCCGCGCGCGACGACGCGCGGGTCGAGCAGCCGCAGAGCGTCACGGGAGGCGTGAGCGAGGCCGAGCGAGAGCGCGCGCAGCGTGATTTCGATGCGACGCAGCAGTCCGGCGCCGCGTCGTCGCCGCAGCAGGGTTCCGGCGAGCGCGAGAGCGGTCAGCCGGCGCGCGGAGGCATGAGCACGGACGACATCCGTCGGGCGTGGCCCGATGTGCTCGACCGCATCTTCCGCATCAAGCGCGTCACGTGGACGTTGCTCAGTCAGAACGCTCAGGTGGCCGAGTTCGACGGGCGCCGGTTGATCCTGGGCGCGACGAGCGAGGGCCTCGCCGGCACGATGAGTCGCGGGCAGCACATGGAGGTCGTGCGTCAGGCGCTCATCGAGGCGATCGGCGTCGACGTCGCCGTCGAAGCCCGCGCCATGACGGCCGGTGCCGCGGCGCCGTCAGGTCAGGGCGGGGGTCATCAGTGGGCGGCCAACGCTGCGCAGGCGCGCCAGACGTGGTCGTCGCCGAACGCGTCGCCCGCGGGTGAGGGGCCGAACGCGCAGCAGTCTGCGCGGGGATGGTCGTCGCCGAACGCTGCCCCCTCGGGGGCGCAGGGTTCGTCCCGACCCCAGGGGGATGGTGGGCAGTCTGTCGCATCGGATGGCGGGTCGTGGGGTGACGAGCCCGCGCCGCATGACGCGCCGCCCGACGACAGGTCGCAGTTCGACGAGATGGCGCAGTTCAGCGCGTCGATCGATCCTTCATCGTCCGCCGGTGGGACGGCTGACGGGCGTGTGAACGTGCCAGCAGGCTCTCACCGTGGCGAGGGTGTTGACGCTCGCCGCCAGGGCAGCCCGGGCCATGATGGTGGTTCGCGTGGTGCGACGCAGGATGCGTCCGGCCAGAACGCGTGGGGCGATCCCGCCTCGGGAGGAGCGCGCTCTGCTGCGCCGCAGCAGGGTCGTCAGGGCCAGGGACGCCCCGGTGGGTGGCGCGATCGCACCGGTTGGAACGGGGCGCAGGGCGGCCATGCCCGCGTCGATCCGGCGCGGGCCGGCGACCCCGCCGAGGGCGTCGCGCCGCGTGAGGCTGATTCGCCGCGCCAGGACGCAGGCCTCGCGGCTGCCGCCGCGCAGAGCAGCGCGTGGGGTTCGGATTCGCGCGGCGACTGGGGCGCGCAGGCCGGCCCGGCGCCGTCATGGGCGAACGACGACGCGTCTCCCAGCATGCGCGGAGCCGGCCACGGTTCTGCGGACGAATCCTCGCGGAACCAGGGATCGGCCAACGGCGCCTCGAACAGGGGCGACGCGTCCGGTGGCGTCGCGAGGGTGGGCGCGAATCCTTCGGGGCGCTCGGTCGAGGCGTCGCCGGCTGACAACGGCGGCACCAGCAGCGGCGTCGGTGCCAGTGGTGTCGACGACAGTGCGGGTGCGCCCTCGAGCGCGGGGGAGCCCATTCCTGACTGGATGGAGGACGAGCCCGAGACCGACGTCGAGGCCGTCTACGATCCGCTGCCGCCTCGTTCGGGCGAGAGCGATCGAGCCGGTGCTCGCGAGCGCGCCGGCGATGGGCAGGCCGAGGCGGCCCACGACTCGGCGGCGGCGGGCAGCGTTGCGCCTGCGCCGCAGCCGACGCAGGGCGCCGTCGACGACGGGCGCGCGCTGACGCCGCGTCAGCGCGCCGAGAAGGCGGCGCGGGAGGCCGCGCAGCGTCAGGAGGATGCCGAGCGGGGCGGGCGCGGCCGCTTCGATGATGCGTCGGCGAGCGTCGACGACGAGGACATCGAGAACTCGGACGCCGTCGGGCTGCCGATCATCAAGTCGGTACTGGGCGGCACGGTCATCAAGGAAGAAGGCCCTGACGCGAACTGACCTGACACGGGCTGACGAAAGTCGTGGCAGCGCTGCGTGGCGCGACCGTCACGGATGCCAGGCCTTGGCCCGGGTTCTACCGGGCCGTAGGGCACGGGCCGGCTCGCGGGGCGCGTCAGCACAAGCGGGATGCGACGGCGACATGCCAGCAAGAGCGGGACGCGACAAAGACGCGGCAGTGAGAGCGGGCCGCACAGCAGACGCGTCAGCAAGAACCAGTCACGCGGGAGACGTCAGCAAGAGCGGGGCGCGATGGAGAGTGGGCGAGTGAGAAGAATGATGGGACGCATGGGACGAGCAGGGTTCGCCTTCAGGATCGACACGGCGTTGGCGCCGCATGAGGCATGGCGGCGCGTCGTCGACGTGTCGGCGCACGGCGAGGTCGTGCCGTTCACCACGGGTCGCGGGCCGGCTCCCGAGGACGCAGTCGTCGGGTCACGCTACGTCGCGCGGACACGGCTCGGGCCGCTTGGCTTCGACGACGTCATGGTCGTCCGGGAGATAGAAGCCGGCCGGCGCGTCGTGTTCGAGAAGGTCGGTCGCCTCCTCGGCGGTGTCGTGACGGTCGAGATCACCCCGGTGCGCCGGGCCGCCGGGCCCGACCGGGCAGACGGCGAGCGGGACCTCGACGGCGGTGCAGAGGTCGCCTGGGCGCAGAGCATCACCCTGCCGTGGGTGCCGGGTCGCCTTCGCCCCGCCGCCGCTTTCGTCACCCGCGTGGCGGCACCCGCTATCGGCGCAGGCTATCGCCGGGTGGTGACGAAGCTGCTCGATCCGCGCCGCTGACCTACGCCCCGCGCGCTCGATTGGGGTTGTCACCGGTGACGCGTAGGCTTGCCGATCGTGTATGAAGGCGTGGTTCAAGACCTCATCGACGAGCTCGGTCGGCTGCCCGGTGTCGGGCCGAAGTCGGCGCAGCGCATCGCGTTCCACCTGCTCGAGGCGGATGTCGATGACGTTCAGCGTCTCGCGGAGGTGCTGCTCAAGGTCAAGGAGACAGTGCACTTCTGCGAGGTGTGCTTCAACGTCGCCGAGACGAACCTGTGTCGTGTGTGCGCCGACCCGCAGCGCAACCCGGCGCTCATCTGCATCGTCGAGGAGAGCAAGGACGTCGTCGCGATCGAACGCACCCGCGAGTTCCGCGGGCGCTACCACGTGCTCGGCGGTGCGTTGAACCCGATCGAGGGCGTCGGCCCGGGCGACCTGCACATCACCGAGCTCATGGCGCGCCTCAGCGACACGTCGCTCGAGGAGATCATCATCGCGACCAACCCGAACCACACGGGTGAGGCGACGGCGAGCTACCTCGCGCGCCTCATCGGACCGATGGGCGTGACGGTGAGCCGCCTCGCATCCGGCCTGCCTGTCGGCGGCGATCTCGAATACGCCGACGAGGTGACGCTCGGCCGTGCCTTCGAGGGCCGCCGCGTCCTCGTGTTCTGACGCCCCGTGATGTGACGCATCCTTCGTCGCGGGCGTGCCGCCTCGACGAACATGAGTTCGGCCCGACGAATACGAGCGAAATGGTCGAACACGAGCGGCAGATCGCTCAGGTTCGACCATTCCGCTCGTACGGGCCGACAGCTGGTCATATGGCGCCCGTCGCGGCCGCAGAACCAGTATCTGAGCGCTCAGCGAGCCTGCAGGGCGCAGTGCCTAGACTCGCCGTGACCGACCGAAGTCGACCCCCGGAGCAACACCGTGAGCCTGATCGTCCAGAAGTACGGCGGTTCGTCCCTCGCCGACGCCGACAGCATCAAGCGTGTCGCGCGACGCATCGTCGACACGAAGAAGGCGGGCAACAGCGTCGTCGTCGTGGTCTCCGCGATGGGCGACACGACGGACGAGCTGCTCGACCTCGCCGCGCAGGTCAGCCCCGCGCCGCAGGCGCGCGAGATGGACATGCTGCTGACGGCGGGGGAGCGCATGTCGATGGCGCTCGTCTCCATGGCCATCGCGAACCTCGGCCATTCGGCGCGCAGCTACACCGGCAGCCAGGCGGGCGTCATCACCGACGAGGTGCACGGCAGGGCGAAGATCATCGACGTGACGCCCGGCCGCATCCAGCGGGCCGTCGACGAGGGGCACATCGTCATCGTCGCCGGGTTCCAGGGCGTCAGCCAGAGCACGAACGAGATCACGACGCTCGGACGCGGCGGTTCGGACACGACGGCCGTCGCGCTCGCCGCCGCCATCAAGGCCGACGTGTGCGAGATCTACACCGACGTCGATGGCATCTTCACCGCCGACCCGCGCATCGTGCCGAAGGCCCACAAGATCGACCGAATCACCAACGAGGAGATGCAGGAGATGGCGGCACAGGGCGCGAAGGTGCTCATGCTGCGCTGCGTCGAGTACGCCCGCCGATTCGACCTCCCCATCCACGTGCGTAGCTCCTTCAGCCACCACGAGGGCACCTGGGTCGTCAACGACAAAGAAGGAGACACCGTGGAAGACCCGATCATCGCCGGCGTCGCGCACGACCGCAGCGAAGGAAAGATCACGATCGTCGGCATCCCCGACTCACCCGGGCGCGCAGCCGCCGTCTTCCGCGCCGTCGCGGGCGCGGGCCTCAACGTCGACATGATCGTCCAGAACGTCTCCGCCGGCGAGGACAAGCGCACCGACATCTCCTTCACCGTGCCGAAGGACGAAGCGCCCAAGGGTGTCGCCGTCCTCAACGCGATGAAGGACGAACTCGGCTTCGACCGACTCCACTACGACGACACGATCGGCAAGCTGTCGCTCGTCGGCTCCGGCATGCGCTCCAACCCGGGCATCTCGGCGACGCTGTTCCAGGCGCTCGCCGACGCCGGCATCAACATCGAGATGATCTCGACGTCCGAGATCCGCGTCTCGGTCGTGACGAGCAGCGACGAACTCGACGAAGCCGTCCGCCTCGTCCACACCGCATTCGGGCTCGACGCCGACGGCGAGGCCGTCGTCTACGCCGGCACCGGCCGCTGACGGGCAACGTCTGCAATCGCGGAACGGCACCCGGTGCTGACGACGCGACGCCATCATCACAGCGGGGACGCTCGACGTCTGGCCGCGCGAAAGGAACGTCACCCATGAACAAGGAACTGAATCTCGGCGTCGTCGGCGCGACAGGCCAGGTCGGCCGCGTCGTCCTGCAACTGCTCGAGGAGCGGAACTTCCCGATCAAGAGCTTGCGGCTGTTCGCGTCGGCGCGCAGTGCGGGCAAGACGCTGACGTTCAAGGGCGTCGACTACACCCTCGAGGACGCGGCGACCGCTGACCCGAGCGGCCTCGACGTCGCGATCTTCTCCGCGGGCGGCGACACGTCGAAGGCGCTCGCACCGAAGTTCGCGGCGGCGGGCGTCACCGTCATAGACAACTCCTCGGCGTGGCGACGCGACCCCGAGGTGCCGCTCATCGTCAGTGAGGTCAACGGCGAGCAGATCGCGAACACGCCCAAGGGCATCATCGCCAACCCGAACTGCACGACGATGGCCGCGATGCCGGTGCTCAAGCCGCTGCACGACGCCGCGGGGCTGATGCGTCTCGTCGTCTCGACGTACCAGGCCGTCTCCGGATCGGGCGTCGCCGGGGTGGCCGAACTCGCCGGGCAGATCCGCAAGGCCGCCGAGGCCGACATGGAGAAGATGGCGCTCGACGGCGAGGCCGTCGACCTCGGCGCGCCGAACAAGTACGTCGCGCCGATCGCGTTCAACGTGCTCGCCATGGCCGGTTCGATCGTCGACGACGGCACGAACGAGACGGACGAGGAGCAGAAGCTGCGCAACGAATCGCGCAAGATCCTCGACTTGCCCGAGCTCGCCGTGTCCGGCACGTGCGTGCGCGTGCCGGTGTTCAGCGGTCACTCGCTCAGCGTCAACGCAGAGTTCGAGCGCGCCATCACGCCCGAGGAAGCTCGTGACCTGCTCGCCGACGCCCCCGGCGTCGAACTCGCCGACGTGCCGATGCCGCGCGTCGCCGCAGGCAAGGACCCGAGCTACGTCGGACGCATCCGCCAGGACGCCTCCGTCGCCGACGGCAAGGGTCTCGCGCTGTTCATCAGCAACGACAACCTGCGCAAGGGCGCGGCGCTCAACACGGTGCAGATCGCCGAACTCATCGCTGCCGCGGGCTGACCCCCGCCCCAACGGCGATTCCTGTCCCCATCGGCGAATCTCGTCCCCATCTGCGATTTTCGGTCACATGCAACGTGGGTTGGGTGGGGCGGTCAGGCGGGACGTGAAGCCACAGGTGATGGGGCGAGAACTGCGCCAGGCGTTGGGCTCACGGGATCGAACGGTGCAGACGGCGGGTGCGATCTCGCCCAATCATGTGAGTTTCCAATCGATCTGGCGTCAACCGGGCAGGCGGACGGGTTCGTCGTCAGTGACGGCGCCTATGCTCGGAACGTGACTGCGAACCAGCCCGAACGGCCCGTCCTCGCCGTCGTCGGCCCCACGGGGCTCGTCGGCCAGGCGGTGATCGACGTCCTCGCGACGCGCGCGGACGCGTGGGACGACGTGCGTCTCTTCGGCTCCGACCGATCTGTCGGACGCAGGATGCTGTTCGGCGTCGACGAACTCGAGGTCGAACCCCTCGACAGTGAGAGCTTCGCCGGCGTCGACGTCGCCATCTTCGCGACGCCCGCAGACGTGTCGGCGAAGTGGGCGCCGTTCGCGACGGCGTCCGACTGCCTCGTCGTCGACACCTCCGCCGCGTTCCGTGATGACGACGACGTCCCACTCGTCGTGCCCGAGGTCAACGCGGCTGCGGCGTTCGAGCACCCCCGCGGCATCGTCGCGATGCCGTCGGGCCCCGCGATCGTCATGCTTCCCGTCCTCGCGACGCTGCACGAGCACTGGAGCCTCACGCACGTGACGGCGACGTCGATGCAGGCCGTCACCGGCGCGGGCAAGCGGGGCGCGGAGCGTCTCTATGAAGAGGTATCGGCGCTCACCGGCCACCCGCGCATCGGCCAGATGCCCGGTGACGTCCGCCGCTACGTCGCCGATCTGCCCGACGACTCACCGTTTCCGGCCCCGATCGTCAGCAACGTCGTGCCCTGGGTGGGTGAGCACGTCGGCGGCGGCTGGTCGAGCGAGGAGAACGACATCGCGCACGAACTGCGTGACGTGCTCGCGCTGCCGCAGCTGCGCGTCGCCGTCACGTGCGTGCAGGTGCCGATCGTCACGACGCACATGTCGACGCTGCACGTGAGCTTCGACAAGAAGGTCAAGCCCGACGACGCGCGCCGCGCCATCGTCGAGGGCGCGAACGGGGCGATCGTCATGCCCGACGAAAACGGCACCGACTGGCCGACGCCCGCCGACGCCGTTGGCACCGACCCCGTGTGGGTCGGGCGCGTGCGTCAGGTCGAGAGCAACCCGCACACGCTCGACTTCATCGTGTGCGGCGACAACATCCGCAAGGGCGCCGCGCTCAACGCCCTGCAGATCGCCGAGATGCTCGTCGGGGTCGGGCGCTACGCGCAAGCGTGAGGCCGGTCGCGTCGACGGCGTCGAGTTGCCGACCGAGCCGACGCATGAGCCACCAGCGCCGAATCCAGAAGACGGCATTGACGGTGAAGAAGGCGGCCGCGAGCCAGTCCCACCACGAACGGCGGCCATCGACGACGTCCAAGCAGCGCATCAGGGCAAGGCCGGTGAAGGCCAACGCACCCATCGCTCGCGCCCAGGGCAACTGCGCGACGCGGGCGCGTTGGATGTCGCGGTCGTGCGGGTCGTCGAGCATGCGGCCGGCGCCGGTGGCGGCGTCGATGCGGCGCTTCTCGGGCGCAGGCATCAGCTCCAGTTCGTTGAGGAGCTTCGATCGGTCCAGCTCGCCCCTCACGCGTCGCGTCATGCCGCGATTCTTGCAGTTCTTCGACGGCGCCGGTGGCCGCGTGAGGGGCGCCGCGCGAGGCCGGCTGGAAGTGGGGCGCCGATAGGCCCCCCGCGGGCGGTATGCACCATGGATGCATAACGGTGAGTTAGGCGACATGAAATAGGAGATTGTTTAATCGGGGCGTAATCTCGACTCTCGTGAAGACGCCCAACCGTGACCGTTTCGGGGTGCTGCGAGCCCGAAGCGTCCTCGTCGCGATCCTCAGCTTCGTCGCAGCCCTTCTCCTGGGTGGCCTGACGATGACCACCGCCGCTGCGCAGCAGGCCCCTGCCGTCACGAAGACCGACGACAAGCTGCCGGACACGATCAAGGTCGGCACCGAGGGCGTCTACGCTCCGTTCTCGTTCCACCAGGCGGGCAAGCTCACTGGCTACGACGTCGACTACTTCCGCGAGGTCGGCAAGCGGCTGGGGGTCAAGGTCGAGTTCGTCGAGACGCAGTGGGATTCGATGTTCGCCGCCCTCGACTCGGGCCGTATCGACGTCATCGCCAACCAGGTCGGCGCCAACGCTGAGCGTCGCGCCAAGTACGACCTGACGAAGCCATACGTCGAGAGCCACGGCGTCGTCGTCGTCAGGGATGGCTCGTCGATCAAGAACCTCGCCGACATCAAGGGCAAGAAGTCGGCGCAGAACATCACGTCCGACTGGGCAGGCGTCGCGAAGAAGGCGGGGGCGAACGTCGTCTCCGTCGACGGCATGGACAAAGCTGTCGAGCTGCTCTCACAGGGGCGCGTCGACACCTTCGTCAACGACGAACTCGCCGTCAAGTACTACCTCGCGACGCACGAGAACTCAGGGCTCAAGATCGCGAGCCGCACGAGCGACACCAGCCAAGAGGTCTTCCCGACGAAGAAGGGAAGCAAGCTCTCGCCCGCGATCAACACCGCCATCGATGAGATGAACGCCGACGGCACGAGCAAGAAGCTCTACGCCCAGTACTTCGAGACGGAGGCAAAGGGCACGAGCGTCACCGACACGATCAAGAACAACATCGGCCCGATGCTCGTGGCGACGCTCAAGGGCACGATTCCGCTGACGGCGGCGTCGTTCGCCATCGGCCTCGTCCTCGCCCTGGGCGTCGCGCTGGCACGCATGAGCGCCAACGCGGCCCTGTCCTGGCCGGCGCGCATCTTCATCTCGATCTTCCGAGGCACACCGCTGCTCGTGCAGCTCGCCATCATCTTCTTCGGCATGCCGCAGCTCGGGATCAAACTCAGCCCATGGCCGTCGGCCATCATCGCGTTCTCACTCAACGTCGCGGCGTACTCCGCGGAGATCATCCGCGCCGCCATCCTGTCCGTGCCGAAGGGGCAGTGGGAGGCCGCGGAGACGATCGGCATGAACCGGGCGACGGCGCTACGGCGCATCATCCTGCCGCAGGCGTTGCGTGTCGCCGTCCCGCCCCTGTCGAACACGCTCATCTCCCTCGTCAAGGACACGTCGCTCGCCTCGACCATCCTCGTCACCGAGATGTTCCGCCAGGCTCAGATCGCCGCCGCACCCTCGGGTGACTTCCTCGAGCTGTACGGTGTCGCCGCCGCGATCTACTGGGCTCTGTGCTTCATCCTCTCCCTCGTCCAGGGCAGGCTCGAAAACCGACTCGGAAGGCACGTCGCACGATGACTCCTCACGGTTCCACACCCGCCCGCCCCGGGGACGCTCGTTCCGCGGACGCCGCGTCGACCTCGACCACGGACGCCCTCGTCGACGTCCGTGGTCTGACGAAGTCGTTCGGCTCGCTCGAGGTGCTTCGCGGCGTCGACTTCACCGTCCCGTCGGGGTCGGTGACGGTGCTGCTCGGCCCGTCGGGTTCGGGCAAGACGACGGTGCTGCGTTCGCTCAATGCGCTCGACCTGCCTGAGGCGGGCGTCGTCCGCATCGGGGACGCCGAGGTCGACTACGTCGACGTCCCGCGCGGGCGTGACGGTCGAGCCAAGGGTGACGCTGCCAAACGTGTCGGTGCGCTGCGGTCGAAGACGGGCATGGTGTTCCAGCAGCACAACCTGTTTCCGCACAAGAGCGTGCTCGAGAATGTCACCGAGGGTCCGATCGTCGTGCAGGGCGTCGCGAAGGCTGACGCCGACGCGCGCGGGCATGAGCTTCTCGCGAAGGTGGGTCTCGACGACCAGGCCGACAAGTACCCCTACCAACTCTCGGGTGGGCAGCAGCAGCGCGTCGGCATCGCGCGCGCCCTGGCCCTCGCACCCGAGCTGCTGCTCTTCGATGAGCCGACGTCGGCGCTCGACCCCGAACTCGTCGGGGGAGTGCTGAGCGTCATGCGCGAACTCGCCGACGAGGGTCGCACGATGATCGTCGTCACCCACGAGATCGCGTTTGCGCGCGACGTCGCTGATCAGGTGCTGTTCATGGACGGCGGCGTCATCGTCGAACGCGGCGCGCCGTCACAGGTCATCGACCACCCGCGCGAGGCCCGCACCCAGGCGTTCTTGAAGCGCATCCTCGACCCGCTGAGCTGACCTCCGACGATGGTGGTGTGCTGGCATGAGAATGAGCTCTCACTGGTGCGCCACCACCATCAGCGGTAGGCGTCTCTGCGGTGTCGATGCGCAGGACGAAAACCTCATGAGCCGAGTCGTCGATGCGGTAGAGGACGCGGTAGGTGCCTCGCCGTGCGGATCACACACCGTCTAGTGCAGGTCGAAGCTCCTTGCCCACGCGATGCGGGTTCTCGCTCAACGCACCGAGGATGAACCCGGTGACGGCCGCCGCGACAGCTTCGGCCAGGGTTTCGCGGAGGGCCCGAGCCGCCGCAGGGGCTAGTGCGATCTCGTAGTCCATCGCCGTTTCAGCTTCGCAAGGAGCGGATCGCGTTCGCCCCACGCACGACGTCGTCGGATGCGTAGGCAGCGTCGCCGTCGCGAATGTCTCGTAAGGCCGACGCGTCGGCGAGCACCGTCAAGGTCTCCTCCAGCACTGAGAGGTCCTCAGGGCTGACGACGGCAACGGCCGGCCGTTCTTGGTCACGGTGACGCGTTCGTGGTGCTGGTGAACGCGATCCACGACCTCGCTGAAATGGTTGCGCACGTCACGCAGCGGGCTCGATGCTCATGGACACAACGGTGGCGTCCGTCGGGTGCGGTGCCAAGAGTGGGCGCGAGTCAGAGGCCGGTGAGTCACTTGGCGCCAGATGAGTCAGTCAGGACTGACTCACCCAGCGCGAAGTGACTCACCTGGCCCTGCGCGGCGCGCACCAAGTCAGCGGAACGCCGACTGACCCGTCAGGGCATTGCCGAGGACGAGTTGGTGCACCTCGCTCGTGCCCTCGTAGGTCATGACCGACTCGAGGTTTCCGGCGTGACGGATGGGGGAGTACTCCGTCGAGATGCCGTTGGCGCCGAGGATCGTGCGGCACTCGCGCGCGATGGCGATGGCCTCGCGGCAGTTGTTGAGCTTGCCAAGGCTGATCTGCTCGGGGCTCACGCCCGCGCTGTCCTTGAGGCGCCCCAGGTGCAGCGCGAGGAGCATGCCCTTGGAGACCTCGAGCGTCATGTCGGCGAGCTTGCCCTGCGTCAGCTGGTAGCCGCTGAGCGGTTTGCCGAACACCTGGCGGGTCGCGGCGTAGTCGAGCGCTGTCTCGAGCGAATCGCGAGCGGCGCCCATCGCGCCGAAGACGATGCCGAAACGCGCCTCCGACAGGCACGACAGCGGGCCCTTGAGACCGCGCACCTCGGGGAAGACGGCGTCAGCGGGCAGGCGGACGTCGGTGAGCGACAGCTCCGCCGTCACGGACGCGCGCAGCGACATCTTCTTCGTGATCTCACGGGCCTCGAAACCGGGGGTGTCCGTCGGCACGACGAAGCCGCGGATCTTGTCGTCGGTCTGCGCCCAGACGACGGCGATGTCGGCGATCGCACCGTTCGTGATCCACATCTTCGTGCCGTTGAGCACCCAGTCGCCGCCGTCACGCTTGGCGTGGGTGCGCATGCCGGCCGGGTCGGAACCGAAGTCCGGCTCGGTCAGGCCGAAGCATCCGACGGCGTCGCCCGCCGCCATCCGCGGCAGCCACTCGGTCTTCTGCTCCTCGCTGCCCCAACGCCAGATCGCGAACATCGCGAGGCTGCCCTGCACGCTGACGAGCGAACGAATACCCGAATCGGCAGCTTCGAGCTCGTGACACGCCATGCCGTACGCGGTCGCCGACGAACCGGCGCACCCGTAGCCGTCGAGGTGCATGCCGAGCAGCCCGAGCTCGCCGAGCCCCTTCGCGAGCTCACGCGCCGGGACGCTCGCCTCGTCATACCAGGTCGGCAGATTCGGACGCACGTGGTCGTCGCAGAAGCGTCGGACGAGGGCCTGGACGTCGCGCTCGTCGTCGCTCAGGAGCCCGTCGATCGCGACCAGACGGTTGAGTTCAGGGTTGCGGGAGAAATCACTCACGCCACCATCGTGCCTCACGCGGTGAGCGCCGGCCCCGTGTGCACCTGTGCGATCTGCGTCCCCATCCGCGATTCTTGGTCAGATTCGTCGGCGGCCCGGCGCTCGTCAGGCGACGTGGCGAAACGCCGCGACGAGGCTCGTCGCGGCGCGGTCGATGTCGGCGGATGTCGTGGCGCGCCCGAGCGTCAGGCGAATCGCGCCGAGCGAGACGCCGTCGTCACACCCCATGGCGACGAGTGTCGTTGCGGGGGAGTCGATTCCGGCGTGACACGCGCTGCCGGTGGACGCTTCGACGTCAGGCGCTGCCTCCAGCACCTCGCGCCCGAGGCGCCCCGGCAGGGAGATCATCAGCGTGTTCGGCAGACAGTTCTGCGCGGGGCTGAGGCGAACGAGGCCGGGCACGGCCGTCGAGAGGCGGAGCCACAGCTCGTCACGCAGGCTCATCATGCGCAAGGCATCGTCGGCGAGGCGCGAGAGTGCGAGCTGCGCGGCCCGCCCGAGGCCGACGATGCCGGCGACGTTCTCCGTCCCCGGACGCAGCCCGCGCTCCTGGCCCGCGCCGACGACGAGGGGCTCGATCGGTGTGCCACGCCTGACGTACAGCGCGCCGACGGCCTTGGGGGCGTACAGCTTGTGGCCGGCGAGGCTGAGCAGATCGACGCCGAGGTCGTCGACGTCGACGCCGATCTTCCCGACGGCCTGCGCCGCGTCGGTGTGGACGAGACCGCCCGCCGCGTGCACGCTCGCGGCGAACTCACGGACGGGTTGAATCGCCCCGGTCTCGTTCTGCGCGAGGATGATCGAGCCAAAGGCCACATGGTCGCGCGGCATGGGTGCGAGGTCGACGTGGCCGGCTCGCGTCACCGGCAGCGTCACGACGTCCCAGCCGTCGCGCGCGAGAAGCGCCATGGGCGCCGACGTCGCCGGGTGCTCCACGGCCGACGTCACGACGGTCGAACTCACGTCGGCCGCGGGCGACGCGCCAGCGCGGCGAAGCGCCGCCGTCACGCCGCGGATGGCGAGGTTGTTCGCCTCCGTGCCGCCGGAGGTGAACGTCACCTCGTCCGCCGACGCACCGATGAGCGCAGCGACGTGCTCGCGCGCATCGTCGACGGCACGGCGGGCCAGGCGCCCGGCCGGGGTCGCGCTCGACGGGTTGCCGCAGTGCTCGGTGAGATACGGCCACATCGCCCCGGCGACCTCCGGCGCGACGGGCGTCGTGCCGTTGTGATCGAGGTAGACGGGGCGGGCGTCGTCAGGCCGAGAACTCATGCTGACGATCCTGCCGCGACGCAGGGGCGCATCCAACTCGCGGTGCTGGTGCGGCCGTCAGGGGGCCTCACACGAGCCGAAAGTGGACGGAAATCGCGGATGTGACGGAGATTCGCGAAGGGGGACGGGATTCGCAGATGGGGACGAGAATCGCCAATGTGGACGGAAAGCGCAGAGGTGGCAGGCGGGTCGGACGGTCGCCGCACGGGGGCATGGTGGTCGGATCGGGCCTCGAGTGCCGTCGCATCTGCCATCCTCGACGTCATGCGCATCGCCGTCATGCAGGACAAGGCCGTCGTCGGTGACGTCGACGCCAACCTCGCCATCACCGACCGTCGCGCGGGTGAAGCTGCCGCGCGCCGTGCTGACGTCCTCGTCACCCCCGAACTCTTCGTCACCGGCTACGCCCCGAAGCGGTTGCACACCGTCGACCCCACCCAGCAGATCGACATCGCGGGCGCCCTCGCCGCCACCGCGGCGCGTCACGGTATCGCCGTCCTCGCGAGCTATCCCGAGGTCGCGACGGCCGACGCTCCCGCCGCCCGGGGTGGCGTCGCGCCCGGTGAGACTGCTCGACACATCGCCGCCACGCTGTTCGACACCGACGGCCACCCGATCCTGCATTACCGCAAGGTCAACCTGTTCGACGACGACGAAGCCGCCGCCTTCAGCTCCGGAACAGACGCCCCCACCACCGTCGAACTCGCCGGGATGCGGGTGAGCGTCATCATCTGCTTCGACGTCGAATACCCCGAGATGACGCGCGCCGCGGCGCTCGCGGGCGCCGACGTCATCCTCGTCCCGACCGCGCTCACCGCAGGGTTCGACGACGTCCCCCAGGTGCTCGTGCGGGCTCGTGCCCTCGAGAACGGCGTCGGCCTCGCCTATGCGAACCACGTCGGCGTCGAGGACGGGCTCACGTTCGGCGGCGGCAGCGTCATCGTCGGGCCTGACGGCGGCCTCCTCGCCCAGGGCGGCGACGGCGCCGAACTCCTCGTCGCCGACATCACCCGCGACGATGTCGCCGCAGCCCGTGACGCCGTCCCCTACCTGGCCAAGCTGCGCCGCGACACCTACGCGTCCTGGCGCTGACGTCAGCCACAGCCCCTCGGCGTGCCCGCGCCGGCGAGCAAGAACGAGCGGCATGACTGACCACGAGCGGCAGACCACTCGCATCCAGCCAGAACGCTCGTCTTCACCTCTCGCCACGTCGAAGCACATGCGTTTCCCAACACGAAACAACTCGGCGATGTGTGACATCGTGGTCTGGCCCACAGACCCCTTCGAGAGGTGCCCCGTGTCCTCATCGCTCGACGAGCAGGCGCGTTCGAGACTCCCGTTCGGCGCCCAGCTCCTGCGGCGCAAGCCGATCGGGCTGACGCTCGCGCAGGCCGAGGCGACCTCCGCCGGGCGCAGCCTGCACCGCAGTTTCGGTGTCCTGCAGCTGACGATGATCTCGGTCGGGGCGACGCTCGGCACCGGCATCCTCGTCGTCCTCGGTGAGACGGTGCCCGAGGCTGGCCCGGCGATCTGGATCTCGTTCGTCATCGCCGGCGTCGCCGCGCTGCTGTCGGCGTTCTCCTACGCCGAGATGGCGGGCCTCGTGCCCGTCGCCGGGTCGAGCTACAGCTACACCTACGCGACGATGGGTGAGGGCCTCGCGTGGGTGTGCGGGTGGTGTCTCGTCCTCGAGTACGCGGTGAGCGTCGCGGCCGTCGCCGTCGGGGCGGGGCAGTACGTCAACGAGACACTCGACTCGTTCGGCCTGGGCCTGCCCGAGGCCGTCGCGAACCCACCCGGGGCGGGCGGCGTCGTCAACGTCCCCGCAGCCCTCGTCGTCCTGCTCGCGACGGCCCTGCTCGCACGCGGCGCGCGGGAGAGTGCGCGCGTCAACACGATCATCGTCGTGCTGAAGATCGCCATCCTCGTCTTCTTCTGCGCGGTCGCGTTCACCGCGTTCAAGGCGGGCAACTTCGCACCGCTGGCCCCGATGGGTGCCGCGGGCGTCTCCGCCGCCGCGAGCACCGTGTTCTTCTCGTACATCGGTTTCGACGCCGCATCCACGGCCGGTGAGGAGGCGCGCGATCCGAAGCGGGATCTGCCGCGCTCGATCCTGCTGTCCATGATCATCGTGACGGTGCTGTACGTCGCGGTCGCCGTCGCCGCCATCGGAGCCCGCGAGTGGCACTGGTTCGACGGGCGCGAGGCGCCGCTCGTGCAGATCATGCGTGAGATCACGGGGGCCTCGTGGGTCGCGTTCATCTTCGCGGTGACGTCGGTGCTCGCCATCTTCAGCGTCGTGCTGACGGTGCTGTTCGGCCAGATCCGCATCCTGTTGTCGATGTCGCGCGACGGCCTCGTGCCGCGCGTCTTCGGCGTCATCTCCCCGCAGACGGCCACGCCGGTGCGCAGCACCCTGATCGTCGGCGGCGTCGTCGCGGTGACGGCGGGCCTCATCCCGCTCGGTGAGTTGGCCGACGCGACGAGCATCGGCACGCTGTTCGCGTTCGCCCTCGTCAACGTCGCCGTCATCTATCTGCGCGTGCGCAACCCGAAGCTGCCGCGCGCATTCACGGTGCCGCTGTACCCGCTGCTGCCGGCCGCCGGCGCGCTCATCTGTCTCTACCTCATGGCCAACCTCAGTTCCTCGACGTGGATCGTGTTCGGCGTGTGGATGGCCGTCGGCATCGCCGTCTACCTCGGCTACGGCCGCCGTCACTCCCGCCTCGCCACGCTCGACCAGGCGACCTATGAGCGTCACCTCGAAGACGACCTCGACCCCGACCATCCACTCCGAGAAGGAGACACCCCGCGATGACCGCTGTCACCGAGTTCCCGCACGATCGCGACAAGCACGCGGGCGATGCGCCCGTCACGATGCTCAACCCCGACTTCCCGTTCAGCTACGACGAATACCTCACCCACCCCGCGGGCCTCGGCAGCGTGCCGGAGGAGATGTACGGCACCGAGGTCGCCGTCGTCGGCGCCGGCCTGTCAGGCCTCATCACCGCATACGAGCTGATGAAGCTGGGCCTCAAGCCCGTCGTCCACGAGGCCGACCGCATCGGTGGCCGGTTGCGCACCGACAGTTTCAGCGCCGCCCCGGACGTCGTCGCCGACCTCGGGGGCATGCGTTTCCCCGTCTCCGGCCGCGCGCTCTACCACTACATCGACGCGATGGGCCTCGAGACGGAGGCGTTCCCGAACCCGCTGTCGGACGTCACGCCGAGCACCGTCATCGAGCTCGGCGGCGAGGCGCACTACGCGCGCACGCCCGACGAACTGCCGCAGTTCTTCCGCGACGTCGCGGACGCGTGGAAGGCCGCCGTCGACGACGGCGCGCGCTTCACCGAGATGCAGGACGCCATCCGCGCTCGTGACACGAAGCGCATCAAGCAGATCTGGAACGAGCTCGTGCCGACGATGGACGAGCAGACGTTCTACGGCTTCATCGCCGCCTCCGAATCGTTCAAGAAGGCCGGTTTCGCGGCGCGTGAGGCGTTCGGTCAGGTCGGTTTCGGCACGGGTGGCTGGGACACGGACTTCCCGAACTCCATCCTCGAGATCCTGCGCGTCGTCTACACCGACGCCGACGATCAGCACCGCCGCATCCTCGGCGGAGCGCAGAAGTTGCCCGAGGCGTTGTGGTCGCACGCGCCCGAGAAGCTCGCCCATTGGCCGGCCGGCACCACCCTGGCGAGCCTGCACGACGGGGCGCCGCGCGGCGCCGTCGCCGCCATCCGGCGTCATGAGAGCCGCGACCTCGAGGTCACCGAGCGATGGGGGCGCAAGGCGACGTACCCGGCGCTCGTCACGACGTGCCAGTCGTGGTTGCTGTCGACGCGCATCACGACCGAGGAGGCGCTGTTCAGCCCGCAGATGTGGATGGCGATCGAGCGCAGCCACTACATGAGCAGTTCGAAGACGTTCGTCATGGTCGATCGCCCGTTCTGGAAGGACATCGACCCCGCCACGGGCCGTGACGTCATGTCGATGACCCTCACCGACCGCCTCAACCGCGCCACCTACCTGCTCGACGACGGCCCGGACCGGCCCGCCGTCATCCTGCTGTCGTACACGTGGAACGACGACGCGCTCAAGTGGCTCGCGCTCGATGCCGACGAGCGCGTCGAGCTCATGCTGCACTCGCTCGCCCAGATCTACCCGGACGTCGACATCGCGAGCCACATCATCGGCCAGCCGATCACCGTCTCGTGGGAATCCGACCCCAACTTCATGGGCGCGTTCAAGGCCAACCTGCCGGGGCACTACCGGTATCAGCAGCGGCTGTTCACCCACTTCACCCAGGACGAGCTGCCGGAGCACCAGCGCGGTATCTTCCTCGCCGGCGACGACATCTCGTGGACGGCCGGTTGGGCCGAGGGCGCCGTCCAGACCGGCCTCAACGCGGTGTGGGGTGTGGTCCGTCACCTCGGCGGAAGTTCGTCTCCGGAAAACCCCGGGCCAGGGGAGCTGCTCGGCGAGTACGGCCCCATCGCCCTGGACTGACGGCGAAAATGGACTCTGACGGCTTTTCTGGGGAGAGCGGTGAGATCCGGCGTAGGGTTTACCGCAATACAACCAAGGGGGAGTCGGCGTGAAGTCACTACCAGTGCAAGGGGTGCGTGAGAACGTCGCCATCGGCGCCCGGCTGCGCAACGCCCGGCTGGCGCGCCGCTACACCCTCGAGCAGGCCGCGCAGCTCGCCGGCATGACGAAGGGGTTTCTCAGCCGCGTCGAACGCGACCTCACGTCGCCGTCCGTCGCCTCTCTCGTGACGCTGTGCCAGGTGCTGCAGATCGAGGTCGGCTCGCTCTTCGAGGCACCCCGCACGTCGCTCATCAAGCTTGCCGACGCGCCGGTCGTCGACATGGGCGGCACGGGCATCGACGAGCGCCTCGTCACGGGTCGTCAGGAACGTTCCGTGCAGATGCTGCGCGCCGTCATCCAACCCGGCGGGGCCGGTGAGGCCGAACCGTACGCCATCGACTGCGAGCTCGAGATCTGGCACGTCGTCTCCGGCGCGCTCGACGTGACGCTGCACGACGCCACGCACCGACTCGAGGCCGGCGACACCCTCACCTTCCCCGGCCGCGAACCACACACCTGGCGCAACGCCGCCGACGGCGAGAGCGTCGTCATCTTCACCCTCATCCCCGTCGCGCGTTGACGGGGCTCAGGGCACCTGCACGTGGTTGTCACCCTCGACGCACTGGCTGACGAGGGTGCCACCGACGGCTTCGAGGTAGCTGCGGATGCTGCGCGCGCTCGATATCAAGAGTGATCGCTCGCAAGGTTCACACCCGGGTTGAGGGTCCCATTCGGGTCGAAGACGCGCCGCAGTTCGCGCTGGATGCGCGTGTTCGTCTCGCCGAGCTCGACGGGCAGCATGCTCGCCTTGAGGCGCCCGATGCCGTGCTCACCGGTGATGGTGCCGCCGAGATCGAGGCCGAGCTGCATGATCTCCTCGAACGCGGCGTAAGCGCGACGCTTCTCGTCCACGGCCTCGGGAGTGTCGCCGGGGGAGTAGAGCACGGCGGGGTGCATGTTGCCGTCGCCGAGGTGGCCGGCCGTCGCGACGCGTACGCGGTGCTTCTTGCCGAGCGCCCGCACGCCGTCGACGAGTTCGCCGGTGCGTCGCAGAGGCACGCAGACGTCGTCGACGAGGTCGCGGCCCATCGCCTCGAACGCGTTGCCGACGAGGCGCCGCGCAGCGGTGAACTGCAGTGACTCCGCGACGGATTCGGCGACGAACACCTCCGCGCCGGCCTCCTCGGCGAGGCGCGAGAACGCCGCGAACTCGACGTCCTGACGTGTGGCGTCGTCACACCCGACGATGAGCATGCCGTCGACGGACTCGTCGAAGCCGAGATCGGCCATGCGCTGCACCGCGGCGAGCGTCGGGCCGTCCATGAACTCCAGCATCGACGGGCGCCCGCCGGCCTCGAGGTAGGTTGCCGCCACCTCGCACGCACGCGACGCCGAGTCGAACAGTGCGACGGCGACCAGTTCGTCGTCAGGCGCCGGGACGAGAGCGAGCGTCACCTCCGTGACGACACCGAGCGTGCCCTCCGACCCGACGATGAGGCCCGTGAGGTCGTACCCCGCGACGCCCTTCGCCGTCGGAGTGCCGGTGCGCATGACGCTGCCGTCGGCGAGCACGACCTCGAGCGCACGCACGAACTTCTTCGTCACCCCGTACTTGACGCAGCACAGGCCCCCGGCGTTCGTCGCGACGTTGCCGCCGATCGAGGAGATGCGCCACGAGCCCGGGTCCGGGGGATAGAACAGGCCCTGCTCACGCACAGCGTCCGACAGATCGCCGTTCAGCACACCCGGTTCGACGACGGCGATGCGCTCGGCAGGGTTGATGGTCTTGATCGCGTTCATACGGGAGACATCGAGCACGACGCACCCGTCGATCGCGTTCGCGCCACCCGACAGCCCGGTGCCCGCACCCCGCGTGATGACGGGCACGCCACGCTCGTTCGCCCACCGCAGCGTCGCGACGACGTCGTCACGGCACGTCGCGCGCACGAGCGCGATGGCCGCACCCACCTCTTCGACGGGGGAGCGGTCACGGCTCGCGGCGTCGACGACGTCGGGGTCGGTGACGAGCGTGCCGCTCAGCTGCGCGGCGAGGGCGTCGAGGTCGTCCGCTTTCGGGACGGCTGGTGCCGTGGCCGCGGAAGCCTCGTCGGGGGTGGGCTGCTCGCGCTGATCGGGGGTGCTCATGCGGTCTCCTCGTGAGGTGGGCGGTCTTCGGGGCGCGATGGGGCGCGTCGTGACTCAGCAGGGACGCCGATGCCGCCGTCCGCTCCAGCGTGCGAGCGGACGGCGGCATCGTCAAGCCGCGGCGGGCAAGTGCCTCAGCGTGCGGTCGGCGTGGCGTCGAGTTCGACGTCGGCGGGGCGGTGGACGCGGGCGTCCCACTCGGCGCGCACCGCGTCGTCCGTCTTTGGCGTCGCGAGGGAAGCGACGACGAACGTGACGAGCGAGGCGATGAGGCCGTAGTAGATCGGCTCATTGGCGAGGATGCGGCTCAGGGTGTCGCCGAGCTTGTTCGCCTGGTAGACCATCCCGGCCACGGTGACGAGCGTGCCGACGAGCATCGAGATCGCGGCGCCCGCGCCGTTGGCGCGTTTCCACACGAAACCGCCGAGGATGGCGACGAGCAGGCCGCCGACGAGGATGTCGTACGCCACCGTCAGCGACGCGACGACGAGGTCGCCGCCGTTGTCGAGGCGCGCCATGAGGATCGAGATGAGCACCGTCAGCACGCCGAGGCCGAGGACGAACGCGCGGTTCTCGCGGATGTTCTTCTCACTGTGCGGGTCGGACGCATCATCGTTCGCGGCGTGCGAGCCTGTGCTCTTCAGGGCGTCGTGGTCGCTGTAGGCGTCGACGGCGACGTCGTCGACGGCGCGGGCATGGCCCGTCAGGAACGGGACGACGTCGTTGCGGGCCACCGTCGCGCACGCGATGAGCGCGCCGGACGCCGTCGACATCATCGCCGCGACGGCGGCGGCGAGCACGAGACCGCCGATGCCGACGGGCAGGATCTTGTCGGCGACCTCGGCGTAGACGTCGTTCTTCGCCTTGATGCCGTCGCCGAGGACGGCGTGCGCGCCCATGCCGATGATCGCGCCGGCCGCGCCGTAGAGGATGCAGTAGACACCGGCCATGGTGCCGCCGAGACGCGCTACCTTCGGGGTGCGCGCGGTGAAGACGCGCTGCCAGATGTCCTGGCCGATGAGCATGCCGAACATGTAGACGACGAACCACGTGATGATCGTCTGCGTGTCGGCGCCGACCTTGCCGCCGGCGATGGCGAAGTAGTCGTCGCCCAGGCGCTCGCGGATGCCGGAGAAGCCGTCGGCCTTGACGAGCACGAACGGCAGCATGAGCGCAAAGATGCCGATCGTCTTGATGATGAACTGCACCTGGTCGGCCAGGGTGATCGACCACATGCCGCCGATGACGGAGTACACGAGCACGACGGCGCCGCCGATGGCGATGCAGATCCAGCTGTCGAGGCCCGTCAGCACGTGCAGGACGGTGGCGTACGCGCCGGTCGAGGTGACGACGAGGAACATCGTGTAGAGCATCATGACGATGCTGGACGCGCCCGCGGCGCTCTTGCTGCCGTAGCGCAGTTTCAGCATGTCGCTGACGGTGTAGACGCGCAGCTTCGAGATGGTGCCGGCGAACAGCAGCGACAGCAGGAGCACGCCGACGCCGATGGCGACGACGAGCCACATGCCCGACAACCCCATCTTGTAGCCGAGGCCGACCCCGCCGACCGTGGAGGCGCCACCGAGGACGACGGCCGCCATCGTGCCGGTGTAGAGGAAGGTGCCGAGGCGGCGGCCGGCGACGAGGTAGTCGCTGGAGTTCTGGGTGCGCGAGCGGCCCCAGAACCCGAAGCCGAGCATGGCGACGAGGTAGAGGACGACGATCACGAGGTTGAGGTCCACGAGGGCCTCCTTGGATCCGGGTGGCATGGCTCTGGCATGAGTCCACGGTGAACCGTATGAATATACGAGATCGACTCGTGACAAACGAGAGATTCGCATTGGTAAACACGTCCGTTAATCTGATCGTGACCTGATGAGTGGCCGTTCGACGGCTCGACGGGGTGCTCGCACCGGGCGTGCGCACGCCTCGTCGGAAGAGGAAGAGGACGAGATGGATCACCCCCGCATCGAGGCCGGCGGCAACGTCGGGCCCGTCAATGCCGCCCTCACGCCGCGGTACGCCGGCCTCGGCACGTTCGCGCGCCTGCCGCGCATCGAGGACGTCTCGAAGGCCGACGTCGCCGTCGTCGGCATGCCGTTCGACACCGGCGTCTCCTACCGCCCCGGTGCGCGTTTCGGCGCGACGCACGTGCGCGAGAGCTCGCGTCTGCTGCGCCCGTTCAACCCGGCGCAGTCCGTGTCGCCGTTCGCGCAGATGCAGATTGCCGATGCCGGTGACATCGCGCTCAACCCGTTCGACATCGAGTCGGCGCTGAAGGAAGCGGAGGAGGGTGCACGTCAGTTCGTCGACGAGGGCACCTCGCTCATCACGATCGGCGGCGACCACACCCTCGCCCTGCCGCTGCTGCGCGCGCACGCGAAGAAGCACGGCCCCGTCGCGCTGCTGCACTTCGACGCGCACCTCGACACGTGGGACACCTACTTCGGCGCCGAGTACACGCACGGGACGCCGTTCCGCCGGGCGTTCGAGGAGGGCCTCATCGACTCCTCCGGCGTCTGCCACGTCGGCACGCGCGGCCCGCTGTACGGCACGCAGGACCTCGAGGACGACGCGCGCTTCGGCTTCGGTGTCGTGACGAGCAACGACGTCATGCGCATGGGCGTCGACGAGGTCGTCGGGTTCCTGCGCGAGCGCGTCGGCGACCGTCCGCTGTACGTCTCGCTCGACATCGACGTGCTCGACCCCGCGCACGCGCCGGGCACCGGCACCCCCGAGCCGGGCGGTCTGACGTCGCGTGAGCTGCTCGAGATCCTGCGCGGCCTGCGCGGCACGAACCTCATCGGCGCCGACGTCGTCGAGGTCGCACCGCCCTACGACCACGCCGAGCTGACGGGCCTGGCCGCCGCCAACGTCGTCTACGAGTACATGTCGCTGCTCGCGCTCGGTGCGGACGCCGCGCCCGGCGGGCCCGCGTACGGCGAGTCCGGCACGGTGTACGGGGCCCAGCGGTGAGCGAGCAGATCCGTCACCCCGAGCCCGAAGCCGTCGCGCCGACGGGCGAGGGCGAGAAGATCCGCAACGGTGGCGACCTCGTCGTCGAGACGCTCGAAGCGCTCGGCACGACGACGGTGTTCGGCATTCCCGGTCAGCATGCGCTGGGCCTGTTCGACGCGCTGCGCCGCTCGGGGCTGCACTTCATGAGCTCGCGCGTCGAGAACAACGCAGCCTTCGCGGCCGACGGCTACTCGCGCGTCTCAGGCAAGCCGGCTGCGCTGTTCCTGTCGACCGGGCCGGGTGCCCTGACGGCGCTGCCCGGGCTGCAGGAGGCGTACGCGACGAGCGTGCCGATGGTCGTCGTCGCCTCGCAGGTGCCCGTCTCGGGCCTCGGCGGCGCGCGTCGCGGCATGCTGCACCAGCTCGACGAGCAGCGCCGCGCCGCCATCGACGTGACGAAGTCGCAGCGCACGGTGACGCACCACGCCGCCATCCCGACGGCCATCGAGTCGGCGTGGGTCGAGGCGATGACGTATCCGCGCGGGCCCGTGTGGGTCGAGGTGCCGCAGGACGTGCTGCTCGCGAAGACGGAGATCCCGCCGATCCGCACGGCCGTCTCGGCGCCGACGCCGGAGGGGCCGCGCCCCGAACTCGTCTGGGCTGCAGTGAAGTTGCTCGCGGGCGCGAAGCGCCCTGCCATCGTCGCCGGTGGTGGCGTGCGCCGCGCCGGCGCCGAGAGGGCGCTGCTCGCCCTGGCGGAGAAGCTCGACGCACCCGTCGTCTGCTCGCCGGGTGGCAACTCGGGTTTTCCGGTCGATCACCCGTTGTCGATGGGGTCGTGGGTCGAGGACCGCGCCGTCACCGACCTCCTCGCGGACGCCGACGTCCTGCTCGCGGTCGGCACCTCGCTCGGCGAGGTGACGTCGAACTACTTCACGCTGAAGCCCGCCGGCAAGCTCATCCACGTCGACGCCGAGCCGCGCGTGCTCGAGTCGAACCACCCCGCGCTCGGCATCGCGTGCGACGCGAAGGCGGCGCTCGATGCGTTCGTCGCGGCGTTCCCGGCAGAGGCGCCCGCGGGGCGCGCGTCGGGAGCCGAGCGTGCTGCCGAAGTGCGCAAGGCGATCGTCGCCCGGCTCGACGGTCAGGATCTCGCCCACGAGCGCGCGTTCATGGACGCCATCCGCGCCGGCATCCCCGACGAGGTGCCGACGTTCTGGGACATGACGATCGCCGCCTACTGGGCCTGGAACTGCTGGGACGGCCGCTCCGGCGGCTTCCACTCGGGTCAGGGCGCCGGCGGGCTCGGGTTCGCGTTCCCGGCCGCGCTCGGCGGCGCCGTCGCGCTCGCGGAGAAGCGCGGCGCGAAGCTGACGGACGTCGACGCGGCGTTCTCCGTCGGCGGGCACGAGCGCGTCGTCGCCGTCGCTGGTGACGGCTCGTCGATGTACTCGATCGCCGAACTCGCGACGGCCGTGCAACACGGCATCCCCGTCACGTGGCTCATCGTCGACGACGGCGGCTACGGCATCCTGCGCGAGTACATGGAGGCGACGTTCGGCCAGGCGACGCACACCGAACTGGCACGGCCGGACTTCGTCGCCTTGGCGGAGTCGTTCGGTGTCGAGGCTCAAGAGGTGGCTGTGGGTGACGAGGTCGGCTACGGCGAGTTGACGGACGCCCTGCGCGCGACGTTCGCCGCCGATGTCAACGGCCCGCGCGTCATCGTCGTCAAGACCCACCTCGAGATGTTCGCGATGAGCTGACCCCTCTGCGATTCCCGTTCACATCTGCGATTTTCGTTCACCTTCACGAAGGTGAACGAAAATCGCCGATGTGGACGTAGATCGCCGTTGGGTACGGGATGGCGAGGGTGACGGTCACGGCGGCTTCGCGGTGTGGCCGGGGACTCTCAGGACGTGTCGTCGCGCGGTGAGCCGTGGGGTGAGGTCGCCGACGGTTCCTTGTAGGCGTCGATGAACGTCGCGAACGAGCTGACGAGACGTTCGCGTTCGCCGGCGGGCAGAGCGGCGAGGGCGTCGTCGACGCGGTCGAGGTGACGTCCGACGCTGCGCTCGTAGAGCGCCGCGCCGTCGTCGCTCGCCTCGAAGAGCCAAGCGTGAGACCCGGATTCGCGGAATCGCCGGACGACGCCGGCCCGCACCGCAGCGTTGACCTGACGGTTCGCCGTCGACTGCTCGAGCTCAAGTTCGCACGCGATCTGCTTGAGCGTGCGCGGCGGGCCGTCGCCCGTCAGCAGCCACAGCAGGCGGCCCTCGGCGATGCGCAACTCGCTCGCCTGCTCCTCGGCGCGGCGCATGATGTCGAAGTGAGAGAGCAGGCGCGCCATGGTGCGGGCACAGTCGCCGTTGCCGTCGTCGGCGGCGGTGTCGATGTCGCTCGCCACGTCTGCCGCCATCCCGTCACCCCGCTTGTTGCTTCGTACAACTAAATGTAATCTCATCGGGTAGGTATGTAATTTACACAAACGGAGTGGTCACTTGTCCTCACCCACCGCGCCGACCGGGGCCGCCCCCGCGATGCGCTTCTCCCCGATGACGGTCGTCGCCGTCCTCTGCATCGGCAGCCTCAGCGGCGCGCTCATGCAGTCCCTCGTCATCCCGATCCAGCGCGAACTGCCGGAGCTGCTGCACACGTCCGCGAGCAACGCCTCCTGGGCGGTGACGGCGACGCTGCTCGCCGGCGCCGTGACGATGCCCGTCACCGGCCGCCTCGCCGACATGTACGGCAAGAAGCGAGTCCTGCTCGTATCGGCGACGCTGCTCGTCCTCGGTTCGGTCGTCGCGGCGCTGTCGAGCACCCTCGCGCCGTTCCTCGTCGGCCGCGCGCTGCAGGGCATGGCGATGGGCTACATCCCGGTCGCCATCAGTCTCGTGCGCGAGGTCGCTCCGCCCGCGCGTGCGACGGGCGCCGTCGCCGCCGTCAGCGCGACGCTCGGTGTCGGTGGTGCGCTTGGTCTGCCGCTCGCAGCGTGGATCGCGCAGGACTACTCGTGGCACGACCTGTTCTGGCTGTCCGCGGTGCTCGCCGCCGTCGTCGTCGTGCTGACGGCGTTCGTCGTGCCGCACATCCACGACGAGCACCCGGCGCACATCGACCCTGTCGGCATCATCGGTCTCGCCGTGGGTCTGGTCTCGGCGCTCGTCGGTGTCTCGAAGGGCTCCGAATGGGGGTGGGGCAGTGGGCGCACGATCGGCAGCATCGTCGCCGGTGTCATCGTGCTGCTCGTCTGGGGCGCGTACGAGCTGCGTCACCACGATCCGCTCGTCGACCTGCGCACCATGGCGCGCCGCCCGGTGTTGTTCACGAACCTCGCGGCCGTGCTCGTCGGATTCGGCATGATGGCGCAGTCCATCATCGTGCCGCAGCTGCTCGAGATGCCCGAGGCCACCGGGTACGGTCTCGGCCAGTCGATCCTGCACGCCGGGCTGTGGATGGCTCCCGCGGGCCTCATGATGATGGCGTTCGCGCCCGTCTCGAGCGCGCTCATCACGCACCGCGGTGCGCGGGTGACGCTCGCCACCGGTGCGCTCGTCATCAGCATCGGCTACGTCATCGCGCTGTTCCTCATGAACGCGCCGTGGCAGCTCATGGTCGCCTCGTGCGTCGCGTCGGCGGGTGTCGGCATCGGTTACGCCGCCATGCCGACGCTCATCCTCGACAACGTGCCGATGCACGAGGCCGGCGCCAGCGTCGGCGTCAACGGCCTCATGCGTTCGGTCGGCACGACCGTCGCCGGCGCCGTCATGGCCGCCGTGCTGACGAGCCGCACGACCGTCCTCGCGCCGGGGACGCCCGCCATCCCGACGGAGGGCGCGTTCAAGGTGTGCTTCATCATCGGGGCCTGCGCCGCCGTCGCGGGCGCCGCCATCGCGATGCTCGTCCCGCGACGTGTGCGCCCCGACGCCGAGGCCCAGCCGGCCGGCGTCGACCTCGCACCGGAGGGCGCCGTCGTCGCGGGCTGAACCCGTCGCTCACGGTGAGCTCGAACGTCGCCCGCGAAGGCGTCAGATCTGACGCGTTCGCGGGCGACGTTCGTCATGAATGGCTGACGTCGGATGCAGTACCCCGATGGCGCGACATGTCGCGCAAGTGGGGATGCTGTGACGCAAGAACGCCCCACTCGTGCGACGTGACGCACGAGTGGGGCGTTCTCAGGCCCCGAGGGTCAGGTGGGCGTACTTCGTCAGCCCGCGATCACTTCGGCGGTCCGACGCGCGCCCGAAGGGGCCGGGGCACATCCTCGCTTCGCTGCGGTGCACCCCGCCCCTTCGAGCTTCGTCAGCCCGCGATGCGGATCATCCGCTTGTTGCAGAACTCGTCGAACCCGTACGTGCCGAGCTCGCGCCCGAAACCGGAACGCTTGACGCCACCGAACGGCAGCTCCGACGAAGAACCGGGGGCCTCGTTGATCGACACCATGCCCGACTCGAGCCGATCGGCCACGCGCAGCGCGGCGTCGACGTCAGCCGAGTGCACCGACGCGCCGAGACCGAACAGCGTGTCGTTCGCGATGCGCACGGCCTCGTCCTCGTCGGCCGCCTTGTACATGACGGCGACGGGGCCGAAGATCTCCTCGCTCCACGCGCGCATCTGCGGCGTGACGCCGGCGAGCACCGTCGGCGTGACGTACGCGCCCGGACCGTCAGGACGCTTGCCACCGACGACCACCTCGGCGCCCGCGTCGACGGCGTCGTCGATCTGCGCCTGGATACCCTTCGCGGCGGCCTCCGTGACGAGCGGGCCGATGTTCGTCGACTCGTCGTGCGGGTCGCCCATCTTCAACCCGGCGACGGCCTCGGCGAACTTCGGCACGAACTTGTCGTACGTCTCGTCGCCGATGAGGATGAACCGCTTGGCGGCGTTGCACGCCTGGCCCGAGTTCTCGAAGCGGCCGGGGATGCCGTCCTCGACAGCCTTGTCGATGTCGGCGTCCGGCAGCACGATGAACGGGTCGCTGCCGCCGAGCTCGAGCACGGCCTTCTTCAGGTTGCGCCCTGCACGCTCACCGACGGCCGAACCGGCGCGCTCCGAACCCGTCAGCGACACGCCCTGCACGCGCGGGTCGTCGATGAGCATCGCGATCTGCTCGTTCGTCGCGTACAGGTTCTGGTAGACATCCTTCGGCACCCCGGCGGCGTGGTAGATCTCCTCGATCACCTTCGCCGAACGCGGGCACTGCGGCGCGTGCTTGAGCAGGATGACGTTGCCGAGCAGCAGGTTCGGCGCCGCGAAACGCGCGACCTGGTAGTACGGGTAGTTCCACGGCATGACGCCGACGATGACGCCGACGGGCTCCTTGCGCATGTACGCCCGCCCGTCACGCTCACCGAGGTCAAGTTCCTCGTCCTCGAGCACCTCCGGCGCGTGCTTCGCGTTGTACGCGTGGATGTCGCCCGAGAGCCACACCTCACCTGTCGCGTCGCCGTGGGGCTTGCCCATCTCGTCTCCGATGATGCGCGCCAGTTCCTCCTGACGCGAGTCGTACTCGGCCGCGACGCGCTCGATGATCGCGATCTTCTCCTCGAGCGGCACCTTGCGCCACCGCTCGCGGGCGGCGTAGGCGCGCTCGAGGGCGGCCATCACCTCGTCGTCGGTCGCGGTGGGGAAGGTCTCCTCGACCTCGCCCGTCGCCGGGTTCGTCACCGTGTAGATGGCTTCACTCATCACATGTCCCTTCGTCGCAGGCGCTCAGAGCGCCATGCCCACGTACTTGGTCTCGAGGTACTCGTCGATGCCCTGGAAGCCGCCCTCGCGGCCGAATCCGGAGGCCTTGACCCCGCCGAACGGCGCGGCCGGGTTCGAGATGACGCCGACGTTGACGCCGACCATGCCGTACTCGAGCTTCTCGGCGACCCGCAGCGCCCGCGAGTAGTCCTTCGAGAAGAAGTACGCGGCGAGGCCGTACTCCGTCGAGTTCGCGCGGGCGATGACGTCGTCCTCGTCGGCGAACGTCTGGATCACGGCGACCGGGCCGAAGATCTCCTCGCGCACGATGTCGTCGTCACCGGTCACGTTCGTCAGGACGGTGGGGGCGACGAAGTTGCCCTCGCTCGGCACCTGCTCGTCGCCGCACACCTTCGTGGCGCCCGCGGCGACGGCACCGTCGATGAGTCGCTTGACGTTCTTCACGGCCTTGCCGGTGATGAGCGGGCCGACGGTGACGCCCTCGTCCATGCCGTTGCCGACCGTCATCGCCTTCATCTTCGCGGCGAACTTCTCGCCGAACTCCGCGGCGACCGACTCGTGCACATACAGACGGTTCGCGGCCGTGCAGGCCTCACCGATGTTGCGCATCTTCGCCGCCATCGCGCCCTCGACGGCGGCGTCGACGTCAGCGTCCTCGAAGACGACGAAGGGCGCGTTGCCACCGAGTTCCATCGACACGCGCAGCAACTGCTCGGCCGACTGCTCGACGAGCTTGCGGCCGACAGCCGTCGAGCCGGTGAACGTCAGCTTGCGAGCTCGCGGGTCGCGAATGAGCGGCTCCATGACGCCGCCCGAATCGCTCGTCGTGACGACGTTGACGACGCCCTTCGGCACGCCGACCTCCTCGAGAAGCGCGACGAGGGCGAGCATCGTCAGCGGCGTCTCGGCGGCGGGCTTGATGACCATCGTGCAACCGGCCGCGAGCGCCGGACCGATCTTGCGCGTGCCCATGGCGAGCGGGAAGTTCCACGGCGTGATCATG
The DNA here is from genome assembly GCF_044909235.1 of Dermacoccus sp. GAS27A. Classification (NCBI taxonomy): domain Bacteria; kingdom Bacillati; phylum Actinomycetota; class Actinomycetes; order Micrococcales; family Dermacoccaceae; genus Dermacoccus; species Dermacoccus sp. GAS27A. The sequence goes on from NZ_JBIYDW010000007.1 coordinate 84,668, forward strand.
AGGCACGGGCCGACGGGCTGCTTCATCGTCAGCAGGCGCGATCCGCCCGCGGGGGCGGGCAGGTACGAGCCGTTGATGCGCACGGCCTCCTCCGCGAACCAGCGGAAGTACTCGGCGCCATAGGCGACCTCTCCCTTGGCCTCGGCGAAGGGCTTGCCCATCTCGAGGGTCATGAGCGCCGCGAAGTCGTCGGTACGCTCGATGAGCAGCTCGAACGCCTTGCGCAGCAGTTCGGAACGCTCACGCGGCGTCGTGGCCGCCCAGCTCGCCTGCGCGGCGTGCGCGGCGGCGAGGGCTGCGTCGCCGTCAGCGGGAGAGGCGTCGGCGACGCGCGCGAGGACCTCGCCGGTCGCGGGGTTCGTCACCTCGAGCGTCTTGCCGCCCTCGGCGTCGCGCCATGCGCCGTCGACGAACAGCTGCTTCGGCACGTCGTTGATCAGAGCCTTCGAGTCCATGTGTCTTTCCTATCCCAGATTCGTGGTGTACCGGCGGGTACGGCGGGTGCAGCTGTGGAAACGGCTGTGCCGGATCGCCCGGGGCGGGGCGATCCGACACAGCCTGTGGATGGTCGTGCTCGCTCAGGCGCTCAGGCAGTCGCGGAGTCGAACGCTTCGGCGATGATGTCGAGGCCCTCGCGCAGCAGGTCGTCACCGATGACGAGCGGCGGCAGGAAGCGCAGGACGTTGCCGTACGTGCCGGCCGTCAGCGTGACGACGCCCTGAGCGTTCGCGGCGGCCGCGATCTTCTTCGTCAGGTCGGCGTCGGGCTCCTTCGTGCCGGCCTTGACGATCTCGACGGCCATCATGCCGCCGCGTCCGCGGATGTCGCCGACGACGTCGTGCGTGTCGGCGATCTGGCCGAGGCGCTCGCGGAAGATCGCCTCGATCTCCTTGGCGCGCGCAGGCAGGTTCTCCGACTCCATCGTCTCGATGGCGCCGAGGGCGCCCGCGCAGGCGACGGGGTTGCCGCCGTAGGTGCCGCCGAGGCCGCCTGCGTGGACGGCGTCCATGATCTCGGCGCGGCCCGTCACGGCCGCGAGCGGCAGGCCGCCCGCGATGCCCTTGGCGGTCGTGATGAGGTCGGGCACGACGCCCTCGGCGTCGCACGCGAACCAGTCGCCGGTGCGGCAGAAACCGCTCTGCACCTCGTCGGCGATGAAGACGATGCCGTTCTCGCGGCACCAGTCGGCGACCTTCTTCAACCAGCCGGTGGGCGGCACGATGAACCCGCCCTCACCCTGGATGGGCTCGATGATGACGGCAGCGACGTTCTGCTCGCCGATCTGCGCGTGCACAGCGCTCGTGAACGCCTCGAAGGCGTCGTCAGTGATCGTGTCGGGGTTGCCGACCCAGCGGTACGGGTACGCCATCGGCATGCGGTAGACGTCGCCCGCGAACGGACCGAAGCCCTGCTTGTACGGCATGTTCTTGGCCGTGAGCGCCATCGTCAGGTTCGTGCGGCCGTGGTAGGCGTGGTCGAACGCGACGACGGCCTGACGGCCCGTGTGGACGCGCGCGATCTTGACGGCGTTCTCGACGGCCTCGGCGCCCGAGTTGAACAGCGCCGAACGCTTCTCGTGGTCACCGGGCGTCAGCTCGTTGAGCTTCTCGCAGACGGCCGTGTACTCCTCGTACGGCGTCACCATGAAGCAGGTGTGCGTGAAGTCGTCGAGCTGGTTCTTGGCCTTCTCGACGACCTTCGGCGCCGAGTTGCCGACGCTCGTCACGGCGATGCCGGAGCCGAAGTCGATGAGCTGGTTGCCGTCGACGTCGACGAGGACGCCACCGCCCGCACGCTCGACGTAGACCGGCAGGCCGATGCCGACGCCCGCGGAGACCGCGCCCTTCGTCCGCTGGTGCAGTTCCTGGCTCTTCGGGCCGGGGATGGCGGTGACGAGCTTGCGCTCCTGGGGGACGGACGTCATGGCCGTGTCCTTTCGTCGTGCGGGATCGAACCGAGGTGCGAGTGACCAGGCTCGATCAGTGTTCTCCCTCACTCTGAGGCCTGGCGCCTATGCTGTCCAATATCAATTTTCGATGATTGGTATGCATGTTAGGAATAGGCCGCTGATGGGCTCTGGCCAGTCGCCGAGGGCGGTGAAAGTGACCGTAGATCGCTGATGTGGACGTAGATCGCAGAAGGGGACGGCATGGAGTTGAGGGCGGTCGAGTGCTTCGTCGCCGTGGCCGACGCCGGGACGGTGACGGCCGGCGCGGCGCGACTCGGCGTGGGGCAACCCGCCGTCACGCGTCAGATCCAGCAGTTGGAGCGGCAGCTGCGCATCCGCCTGTTCGATCGTGAGGACGGGCGGCTGCGCCTCACCTCCGCCGGCATCGACGTGCTGCCCGTCGCGCGTCGACTGCTGCGCCAGGCCGACGCCGTGAGTGACGCGGCCCGCGGCGTCGCAGCCGGCCGTCTGCAGCGGGTTCGTCTCGTCAGCCCCGGCACGACCCGCGACGACGTCCTCGCCCCCTGGCTCGCGACGTGGTCCGCCGACGCGCCGCTGCCGAGCATCGCCGAGGCGTCCGTCGACGGCGTCTACGACACGTTGCGCCGCGGAGCCGACCTCGCCGTGGCCCCGCTCGCACCACCCCCGGCGTTGGCCAGCCGCGTCGTCGCGCGCCTGCCGCTGTGGGCGTGCGTCGCGCCGACCCATCCGTGGGCGCAGCGTGACGGCGTCGACCTCGACGAGCTCGCGGGTGCTGACCTGCTCCTGCTCGAACGCAGCTTCTCGGCGCGCCGCGTGCTCGACGCAGCCCTCGACGCAGAGCAGCTCGGCGTCGAACCCCGCGCGGAGTTCGCCTCACCCGTCGTCGCCCAGGCCGTCGCGGCCAGCGGGCGCGGCGTCTGCGTCCTCACCGACGACCCCCGCTTCGGCCTCGTGCCCCTCACGATCCGCGACGCTGATGGCGACGCTCTCGGCATCCGCCTCCACGCCGCGTGGGATCGTCGCCATCACGCCGCTGTCGCGCTCGAGCGGCTCGCACAGGATCTGGCACGGTTCACGCGACGGAGGTATGCCTGACGAGTCGTGTCGCGGTCAGTCCTTCGAAGCCCTCTGCACGAGGCTGATGTAGACGGGCATCGCTGCAAGGGTGGGGTGGACGCCGTCGATGAAGTACTCGGGGTGGTCCTTGGAGGCGCCGTACCAGTCGACGAGGTGCACCCACGGCCGGCCCTTCGCCGCCTCGCGGATCGCATGCAGCGCCTGCTTCTGGGTGCCCAGCGTGGTCTTCGGCAGCACGAGCACGACGCGTTCGTCCTTCAGCGCATCGAGGGTTTTCTCGAGCATCTCCTGCGGTACGACACCGTTGTCGCCGGTGTGGAGCAGGACGACGTCGCTCCTGATCGTCACCGCCTTCGCAGCCGCCATGACCTGCTCGAGCACCGCGTTCGCCTGCTGGCTCTTCGCGGCGTGGTTGTCGACCGTGCGGTAGGCGTGCGGGAGCTGGTTGCGTGCGACGGACGCGGGCACCGAGTCGCCCCAGACGCTGATGCTCAGCTGCTTCGTGGCGTGGATGTCGAGCCCGGCCGCGGGGGTGTTGCTCGACGACGGGCTCGCCGAGGTCGACGGCGCCCCGGGGCGCCCCGGCGTCGTCGGAGCGGACGGCGCCGGGGTGGGCGTGGCGTCGATCCCGGGTACGTGTGCCGTCGTCTCGGTCGACCCCTGACGGTGAGCGACGAGCTGTGTTGCCGTGACGACGAGCGCCGCCGCGAGTGCGAGACTCGCGACCATGGCGCCGACACGGCGGTCGACGACAGCACCCCGCGCGCGACGCAGGCAGGCGCGCACCCCGGCGCGACGCACGGGCATCTCGACGTAGCGGTAGCTCAGTTCGGCGAGCACGAACGTCGCGACGCTCACCCCGATCGCGGGCAGCAGCCACGACGACGCCATTGCGTCGGTGACGAACGGCAGCGTCACGAGCGGCCAGTGCCACAGGTACAGCCCGTACGAGCGGTCGCCGACGTAGCGCAGCGGGCGCCACGACAACGCGCGGGCGAGCGGCCCGTCATGGACGACGATCCACACGAGAGCCGCCACGACGAGCGAGAAGACGAGGAACCCGCCCCAGCGGTAGAAACCCATCGAGAGGAAGTCGAGCTGCGTCATCACGGCGACGACGGCGACGAGCGCCGCGACGCCGGCGGCCGTCATGCGGGTCGTCGCCGGGGCGAACGTGAGGCGCGAGCGGAACCCCCGCCCGTCGAGCAGCAGTGCGAGGGCGGCGCCGACGAGCAGACCCATGACGTGCGTGTCCGTGCCGAAGTAGACGCGCGTGGGGTCGTCGGCCCAGCGGCCGGTCGAGGCGAAGGCGCCGACACTCATCGCGATGCTCGAGGCGAGCGCCCCGCCGATCGTCACGGCGAGCAGGACGTGGCGCCGCGTTCGTGTGGCGCGAACGGCGACGAGCACCCCCGCCACGAGGAGCGGCCACAGCAGGTAGAACTGCTCCTCGATCGCGAGTGACCAGAGGTGTTCGAGGAACCACCACGAACCGAAGTCGCCGTACTGCCGCCCGCCGTACACGTACCACCAGTTCGACGTGTACGTCAGCGCCGCCGCCGAATCGCGCAGTTGCTGCGCGAGGCCGGACGGATGGAAACACGCCGTGACGAGCGTCGTCACGCCGAGCAGGAGCAGTGCGGCGGGCGCGAGGCGTCGCACGCGAGCGGCCCAGAACGCCTTCAGATCGATGCCGCGCAGCGGCCAGCGCGACCACAACTGGCTCGTGATGAGGTAGCCCGACAGGACGAAGAAGATGTCGACACCCAGAAACCCGCCGCTGAAACCGGGCACCCGGAAGTGGAACGCCATGACGGCCAGCACCGCGAGCGCGCGCACGCCGTCGAGGGCAGGCAGCCGGCCGCGCCGCGCCTGCGTCGCGACGGGTGGCGGCGCGGAGTCGAAGGCCAGTGGCGCGGCGTCGGAGGACGACGGGGCGCTCGTGTCGGTCGGCGTGGTGGGGTCTGCCGTGGCGTCCATCGCGTCGGTGTCCACTGACGGCGCGTTGCTCGCCGCGGATTCGCGAGCCGGCGGGGCCAACCGTTCCGCGTGGTGGGGTGCCTGACGCGGGGGTGTCGCGAGCATGTCCGTGGGGCGTCTCCGGGGCCGAGAGCTCGCCTCGCGGGCCGCTCGGTTCGTGCGGTCGACTGACTTCCCGACGGTCGTGCGCCAGGCCGCCGCCGTCGCCGGCGTCTCGACGACGTCCCTCGACGGCTCGACGCGCAACGTGTCCGCGTCGTTCTTGACGCGCGCGCTCGGGGACGCTTCCCGAGATGCGGGAGAGGACGTTGCGGGAGCGTTCGCTGATCGCGGCGGGGACGTCAGCGGGTCGGCGCTGAACAGCCAGGCGGGCAGGTCATCGCTCGATGAGGGCACGCCGCCATGACCTGCGTTGCGGTCGCGACTGCCTGCCGCGCTCCCGCTCCGGCCTGCAGTCGCGGCGCCGTCGCGACGAGCCGTGCCGCGACCGCGAGGCGTGCGTGGCCCGTCGTGGTCCGTGCCCACGATTGTTCCCCCTGGCGTTCGTTCCTCCCTGACCTTTGATGGTATGACCTGACCGCCCCGATGGACGTGGCGACGCGGCCACGATGACGTAGCTCACGAACGGGCCGCCGGGGCGTCGGCGACGACGGTGCCCCGACGATTAGCGCCGACGCGCCGCGGCATGTAAGGTTTGGTGTCGCTGCCGATCGCATCGGTGGCGCATGACGAAAGTCGCGGGGTGTGGCGCAGCTTGGTAGCGCGCGTCGTTCGGGACGACGAGGTCGCAGGTTCAAATCCTGTCACCCCGACCAGCGTCAGCAAGGCCCTCATCGGTTCGCCGATGGGGGCCTTCGCCGTACCCGTCCGAATGCGGGCCCAGCCGTGTGCGTCGTGGCCGCAGTGCGCAGTTGCCCGATCCCGAGGAGACGCGAGCGCGCTCGAAACCGCCGCCGAGGCGAGTTCACCGCCCTCCCAGCCGACGCGCGCACAATGCCCGCTGTGAACGAACTGCATGCCTCGTCATGGCTGACCGACTGGCGACCGGGCTCATGGGGCACCCTCCTCGTCGCAGTCGTGACGATCGGCTACGTCGCCCCCTGGATCCGCGCACGCCGTCGCGGACGAGCTGACGTCTCGTGGCTCGCGTGGTTCCTGACGTTCGGAGCCGGCGCCCTCGCCTACACGCTGTGCGGGCCTGTCGAGGTGTGGTCGACGCGCCTCATGTGGGTGTTCGCGCTGCAGGTCGCGCTGCTCGTCGCCGTCATCCCGACCGGCTTCGCGCTCGCGCGCCCCGTCGACGTCATCGAGGGCGCGACGGGGTCGACGGCGCTGCGCCGAGTGCTCGGCGGGCACCTCGGACGGGCGCTCATGTACCCGTTCGTCAGCTCGATCCTCGCGATGGTGAGCGTCATCGTCGTCTTCTTCACGCCCTACGGGCAGGCCGCGCTCGACTCCACGCCGATGCGCATCGTGCTCACCGTGCACCTTCTCGTCGTCGGCGTCACCGTCGTGCTGCCCCTGCTCGCCGGCGATCTGCTGCCCGCGTGGGCCGGGCCCGGCGTGCGCGTCCTGCTCGCCTGCGTCGACGGCCTGTTCGACGCGATCCCCGGCATCCTCGTCATGACGCACCACGATCTGCTCATGCCGCACTTCCCCGGCTCCGCCGCGTCCGCCGCCACCTACCGCGGCGACATGTCCACCTCACTCGATCAGAAGTTCGCCGGGGGAGCGCTGCTCGCCGTCGCCGAGAGTGTCGGGCTGCCCCTGCTCGCAGCCGTCTTCATCGAATGGATGCGCGCCGATCGCGCGAGCGCCCTCCGCGCCGACGCCGAACTCGACGCCCAGTACGGCGACGGCCCCGGCAGGACGACGCCGTGGTGGATCACCGCGGCACCCGCCACGTCCGAGGGCAGCGCCGACGCGACCCTCACCGCCTCCGAGGGCGACGCCGACGCCGCGTCCGATCGGACGTCGACGCCCTCCACGTGACGCACACCACGATTCGGAGCGTTCTCCCAGCGGGGCTCACGGGCAATTCCCCAGATGAGTCCTCACCCTTCCTCCATGGGGTTGAACGGGACGTGGCTGCCGATCGTGCTCGGCTGCGCCGCGGCACTCGTTCTCGTCGTCATCGTCCGGGGAGGCTCGTGGGGGGCGCAAGCCGTGGATGCAGGCGCTGTCGCGCCTCGGCCTGACGGCACTGTTCACCACGCTCGCGCTCGTCGGTGCCCTGTCAACAACGAGTAGGCGTTCTACACGAGTTGGGGTGACCTGCTCGGCGACTCGCCTGCGGACACGCCGCGTCACTACGGCGCGCCCACGCCGGCGCCCGCCCTGGATCAGCAGGCCCCTCCGCGAGCGCCACCCCGACGGCGCCGACGACGCCGCACGCCCTGCCCGCGCTGCCGCAGCCGGGTCAGCGCCTGCAGAAGTGCGAGATCCCGGGCCCGAAGAACGCCGACGGGCGCCCCACCGCGTCGCGCAAGGTGTACGTCCAGCTGCCGGTGGGGTACGACCAACACTCCGCGACGCGTCACCCCGTCATCGTCGCGATGCACGGATTGCCGGGCAGCCCAGAGACGTACAGCAAGCTCGACCACCTCTACACGCGTCGACAGGGCTGTCAGCGACCGCCGCATCGCCGCGCCCATCGTCGTCGTGCCGCAACTCAACCGCACCCTCGACGACGACACGGAGTGCATCGACGACCCGCACGGCCTGCAGACCGAGACGTGGCTCGCCTCCACGCTGCCGACGTGGGTGAAACACACCTTCGCCGTCGCGCCCGGGCGCGGGTCGTGGGCGACGTGGGGGTACTCCCTCGGCGGATGGTGCGCCTCGATGCTGACGATGAAGCACCCCGCGACGTTCGGCGCCGCCGTCGCCTACCAGGGCTACTTCCGTCCGCAGTTCGACGGCCACCCGCCGTTTCCCCCAACTCGCCGCAGGCGCGCAGCTACGACCTCATCGCCCTGGAGAAAGCCAACCCGGTGCCCGTGTCGCTGTGGCTGTTCGCCTCCGACGCCGACAAGGTGAGCTACCCCTCCGTCAAGGAGTTCCTCACCGTGGTGAAGCGGCCCACCGACGTCACGGCGCGCATCGCGCAGGGCGGCGGCCACCGCCTGTCGGTGTGGACGCGCAAGATCCCGCGCTCGTTCGACTGGCTCGTCGAGGTGCAGCCCGGTTTCGCACCGCGCCCCTGAACGCCGGGGCAGCGACGCAGGGGAAGAGCCTGACGTAAAGAACGCGTCAAGACGCGACAAGGCGACCTCAAGACGAGCGGTGCGCCGCCGGGGCGGTTGCACGCTCGATCCATGATCGAAATCGTCATCGCGGGCATCATCGCCCTCGCACTGCTGGGGTACCTGCTGTACGCCCTCATCCGGCCCGAGAAGTTCTGAGGGCCGCGCACATGAACGTCACTCTTCAGGCGATCTGCATGATCGCCACCATCGCGCTGCTGCTGGCGTTCGTCCACGTGCCGCTCGGCACCTGGATGTACCGCTGCTTCACGGATGAGAATGACTGGGCGCCGGAGCGCCTCATCTACCGGGCCGTCGGCGTCGACCCGCGCGTCGAGCAGGGCTGGCGCACGTACGCCGTCGCCAGCGTCATGTTCGGCGTCGCGTCCGTCGTGCTGCTGTTCGCGCTCATCATGGCGCAGGGCGTCCTGCCCTGGGGCCTGGGGCGCAGCCAGGACTGGCACACGGCCTTCAACACGGCCGTGTCGTTCACGACGAACACGAACTGGCAGAGCTACGGCGGTGAGTCGGGCGCCGGGTACACCGTCCAGATGGCCGGCCTGAACGTGCAGAACTTCGTCTCCGCCGCGACGGGCATGGCCGTCGCCGTCGCCCTGTGCCGCGCGATCGCGCGCAGCAACGCCGCGACGATCGGCAACTTCTGGGTCGACCTCGTGCGCAGCTGCACCCGCATCCTGCTGCCCATCGCGTTCGTCGGCGCGCTCGTGCTCGTCGCGGGCGGCGTCATCCAGAACCTCAGCAGCCCGCACGACGTGACGACGCTCGTCGGCGGCAGCCAGACGATCCAGGGCGGCCCCGTCGCCTCCCAGGAGGTCATCAAGCTGCTCGGCACGAACGGTGGCGGTTTCTTCAACGCGAACTCGGCGCACCCGTTCGAGAACCCGAACGCGTGGACGAACCTGTTCGAGATCCTCCTCGTGCTCGCGATCCCCTTCTCGTTGCCGTGGATGTACGGCCTCATGGTCGGCGACCGCCGTCAGGGCGCGGTGTTCACGACGGCCATGGGCGCCCTGTTCACCCTGAGCGCCGGCCTCGGCATCTGGGCCGAGTCCAGCGGTGCGCTCGGCTCTATGGAAGGCAAGGAGCAACGCTTCGGCATCGTCGGATCGGTGCTGTTCGGCACCGCGACGACGGGCACCTCGACCGGTGGCGTCAACATGATGCACGACTCGATGAGCCCCCTCGGCGGCGGCCTCATGATGCTCAACATGATGCTCGGTGAGGTCTCGCCCGGCGGCGTCGGCACCGGCCTGTACAACATCATCATCTTCGCGCTGCTCACCGTCTTCATCGCCGGCCTCATGGTCGGACGCACGCCCGAACTGCTCGGCAAGGCCATCGGCCGACGCGAGATCACGTACTCGGCGCTCGCCGTCGTCGTCATGCCCGCGCTCGTGCTGATGTTCACCGCCGCCGGTGTCGTGCTGCCGGTCGCGAAGGACGCCCTGCTCAACCACGGCCCGCACGGCCTGAGCGAGATGATGTACGCCTACACGTCGGCGTCGAACAACAACGGTTCCGCCTTCGCGGGCCTGGCGGCCGACCAGCCGTACCTCAACCTCACGCTCGCGGCGTGCATGTTCCTCGGACGCTTCCTGCCCATCGTGCTCGTGCTCGCCGTCGCCGGCGCGCTCGTCTCGCAGCAGCGGCGCCCCGCCACGGCCGGCACGATGCCGACCCGCGGGCCCGTCTTCACCAGTCTGCTCGTCGGCATCATCGTCATCGTCGCCGGGCTGACCTTCTTCCCCTCACTCGCTCTCGGCCCGATCGCGGAGGCCCTCTCGTGAACGCATCACTCGCCCTTACGGCCCTCGAATCGGCGCCGGACGCCCTGCGCAAGCTCGACCCGCGCCACCTCGTGCGCACCCCCGTCATCTTCGTCGTCTGGGTGGGCTCGGTGCTCACGACGGTGCTGTCGATCATCCACCCGTCGGTGTTCTCGATCTCCGTCACGATCTGGTTGTGGCTGACGATCCTGTTCGCCAACCTCGCCGAGGCCATCGCTGAAGGGCGCGGCAAGGCGCAGGCCGACACCCTGCGTCAGACCCGCGTCGACTCCATCGCCCGCCGCCTCATGCCGCACGGCGGCGAGGAGCGCGTGCCCGGCACCGAACTGCGCGTCGGCGACCGCGTCGTCGTCGAGGCCGGCGAGGTCATCCCCGGTGACGGCGACGTCGTCGACGGTGTCGCGACGGTCGACGAGTCGGCCATCACCGGTGAGTCGGCGCCCGTCATCCGCGAATCGGGTGGCGATCGCTGCGCCGTCACCGGCGGTACGACGGTGCTGTCGGACCGCATCGTCGTCGAGATCACGAGCAAGCCCGGTGAGACGTTCATCGACCGCATGATCGCGCTCGTCGAGGGCGCCGAACGGCAGAAGACGCCGAACGAGATCGCCCTCGGCATCCTGCTGACGACGCTGACAATCATCTTCGTCCTCGCCGTCATGGCGATCTGGCCCATGGCGAGCTACTCGGGCCACGACATGTCGCTCGTCGTCCTCGTCGCGCTGCTCGTCTGCCTCATCCCGACGACGATCGGGGCCCTGCTGTCCGCCATCGGCATCGCCGGCATGGACCGCCTCGTGCAGCACAACGTGCTCGCGATGTCGGGGCGCGCCGTCGAGGCCGCCGGTGACGTCTCGACGCTGCTGCTCGACAAGACCGGCACGATCACCTACGGCAACCGCCGCGCCGGTGACGTCGTCCCCGTCGAGGGTATCTCGCGCGAGGATCTCGTGCGCGCCGCCTGCCTGTCGTCGCTCGCCGACGAGACGCCCGAGGGTCGCTCGATCGTCGAATACGCTGCGGCAGAAGGGTTCACGGCGACCGAGATCCCCGACGTCGTCACCGTTCCGTTCACCGCGCAGACGCGCATGTCCGGCATCGACCTGCCCGACGGCAGCGCCATCCGCAAGGGCGCCGGCTCCGCCGTCGCCGCGTGGGTGCACGAGCTCGGCGGCCACATGGCGCACGACATCGACGCACGCGTCGAGGCGATCAGCCAGGCCGGCGGCACGCCCCTCGTCGTCGCCGAGCGTGACGCCGGCGGCACCGCCCGCATGCTCGGCGTCATCCACCTCAAGGACGTCGTCAAGCCCGGCATGGCCGAGCGTTTCGCGCAGATGCGCGAGATGGGCATCCGCACCGTCATGATCACGGGCGACAACCCGCTGACGGCCGCCGCGATCGCGAAGGAGGCCGGGGTCGACGACTTCCTCGCCGAGGCGACGCCCGAGGACAAGATGCGCCTCATCAAGGCCGAGCAGGAAGGCGGACGTCTCGTCGCCATGACCGGCGACGGCACGAACGACGCGCCCGCCCTCGCGCAGGCCGACGTCGGCGTCGCGATGAACACGGGCACGTCGGCGGCGAAGGAGGCCGGCAACATGGTCGACCTCGACTCCGACCCGACGAAGCTCATCGACGTCGTCGCCATCGGCAAGCAGCTGCTCATCACCCGCGGAGCGCTGACGACGTTCTCGATCGCCAACGACGTCGCGAAGTACTTCGCGATCATCCCCGCGATGTTCGTCGTCATCTTCCCGGGCCTGAGCAAGCTCAACATCATGCACCTGCACAGCCCCGAGTCGGCGATGCTGTCGGCGGTCATCTTCAACGCCCTCGTCATCGTCGCGCTCATCCCGCTCTCGCTCAAGGGCGTGGCGTACCGATCGCTCGGTGCCGCCGCGATGCTGCGCCGCAACCTGCTCGTCTACGGCGTCGGCGGCGTCATCGCACCCTTCGTGGGCATCAAGCTCATCGACCTCGTCCTGTCCGTCATCCCGGGAGTGAAGTGACATGTTCGTTCTTCGTCAGAGTTGGGCCGCGCTGCGTGCGCTCCTCGTCCTCACCGTCGTCCTCGGTATCGCCTACCCGCTGCTCGTCACGGGCGTGGCGCGGGCCATGCCGGCCCGGGCGGACGGCTCGATCGTCCGCGCCGAGGGTCGCGAGGTGGGCTCCAGCCTCATCGGCCAGCCCACGAGCGACGCGAAGTGGTTCGCGGCGCGCCCGTCCGCCGTCGACGCCCCCGGCGCCGAGAGCGGCGGCTCGAACCTCGGCCAGAACGCCGACGAGCAGAAGAAGGCGATCGCCGAGCGTCGCGCGGCGCTGACGAAGGCCAACCCGAACGCGACGGGCCCGATCCCGGACGACGCGCTCACCGCGAGCGGCAGCGGCGTCGACCCGGACATCAGCGTCGCCTACGCCCGCTGGCAGGCACCGCGGATCGCCGCGGCCCGCGGGATGAGCGTCGCCGACGTCGAGAAGATCATCGACGCCCGCATCGAGAAGCCTGCCCTGGGCTACCTCGGCGGCGAACGGGTCAACGTGCTCGACCTCAACGTCGCACTCGCGCAACGCGCCGCTCGCTGAGCGGGCGGAAACCGCGACGGCAGAAGAAGATGGACGCATGACACGAGGCACGCTGCGCATCTACCTCGGCGCGGCCCCCGGCGTCGGCAAGACCATGGCGATGCTCGCCGAGGGCCGACGCCGGGCCGAGCGGGGGACGGACGTCGTCGTCGGTTTCTGCGAGACCCACGGGCGCACCGCGACGGCCGTCGCGCTCGAGGGCCTCGAGGTCATGCCGCGACTGCGGCGCGAGTACCGGGGCGCGACGCTCGAGGAGATGGACCTCGACGCCGTGCTCCGGCGCGCGCCGCAGGTCGCGCTCGTCGACGAACTCGCGCACACCAACGTGCCGGGCGGCCGCCACGAGAAGCGGTGGCAGGACGTCGAGGACCTGCTCGCGGCGGGCATCGACGTCGTCTCCACCGTCAACATCCAGCACCTCGAATCGCTCAACGACGCGGCGTTCGCCATCACCGGCGTGCTGCAGCGCGAGACGGTGCCGGATGTCGTCGTCCGGCGCGCCGAGCAGGTCGAACTCATCGACATGGCGCCCGAGGCACTGCGTCGGCGGATGGCGCACGGCAACGTCTACAAGCCGGAGAAGGTCGACGCGGCGCTCGCCAACTACTTCCGCCAGGGCAACCTGACGGCCCTGCGCGAGCTCGCGCTGCTGTGGCTCGCCGACCGCGTCGAGGAGAGCCTGACGGCCTACCGCAGCGACCATGACATCGTCGGTACGTGGCCGACACGTCACCGTGTCGTCGTCGCCCTCTCCGGTGGGCGCGAGGGCGCGACGCTGCTGCGCCGCGCCGCCCGCATTGCCGCGCGCGGCAGCGGCGGCGAGATGCACACCGTCTTCGTCGTGCGCGACGACGGCCTGCGCACCGCCGAGGCCGACGTCGTCAGCGGCCTGCGACGCCTCACCGAAGAGCTCGGCGGGACGTTCCACACCGTCAGCGGGCCCGACGCGGCCGAGGCCGTCCTGCACTACGCGCGCGGCGTCAACGCCGACCAGATCGTCGTCGGCCTCAGCCGGCGCTCGCGGGCCCAGGCGATGCTGCGTCCCGGCACGGGCGAGCGCATCATCGCGGGTTCGGGCGAGGACATCGACGTCCACGTCGTCACCCACGAGCTCGCGCACGTGGGCTCGTCACCGACCGAACGCGAGGGGTTGTCGACGCGCCGGGTGCGGCTCGGCTTCCTCACCTCGGTGACCGCCCCGGCGCTGCTGAGCGCCCTGCTCGTGCCGCTGCGCTCCGGTGTCGGGCTGCCGCTCATCGTGCAGCTGTACCTGCTGCTCACCGTGGTCGTCGCGCTCATCGGCGGGATGGCGCCCGCGATCACGGCCGGTGTGCTGTCGTCCCTGCTCATCAACTGGTTCTTCACCCCGCCCATCGGCACGCTGACGATCTCCGACCCACAGAACGTCGTCGCGCTCGTGCTCTTCGTCGTCATCGGCGCCGCCGTCTCGCTCGTCGTCCACGCGAGCGCCCGCCGGGCCGCCGACGTCAGCGCCTCGCACCAGGAGGCGACGGCGCTCGCCGAACTCAGCCACACGATGCTGTCCTCCGCCGACCAGCTCGCGCTGCTGCTCACGCGCTCGCTCGAGATGTTCGACCAGGACGCGGCGGCCGTCGTGCGCACCCGCGGGCCGGGTCGCAGCGTCATCGCCTCGACGGACGGCTACAGCGACGTCGCCGCGCAGGCGCTGCCGCGCGAGAAGACGACGGTCGAGCGCATCGACGACGAGCACGACCTCGTCCTCGTGGGGCGCCCCGTCCCCGCCGAGCGGCAGCGGCTGCTGGGGGCGTACGCGATGCACGCGGCGGCCGTGCTGCACCGTCGAGCGCTGCTCGACCTCGCCGAGTCGGCCGACACCCTCGTGCGCGACAACAAGGCGCGCACCGCGCTGCTGTCCGCCGTCTCCCACGATTTGCGCACGCCCCTGGCCGGCATCAAGGCCGCCGTCGGCAGCCTGCGCAGCGACGAGGTGACGTTCTCGCCGGAGGACCAGGCGGAACTGCTCGAAGCCGTCGAGACGTCGGCCGATCGGCTCGATGCGCTCATCGGCAACCTGCTCGACGCCTCACGGCTGCAGACCGGCGCGCTCGTCGCGAACCCGCGCGAGATCGACCTCGCCGAGGTCGTCACACCCGCGGTGCGCGCCCTCGAGACACCCGATCGCGTCACCTGGCACCTCGACGACGCCGCGCGCCACGTCGTCGCCGACCCCGGCCTGCTCGACCGCGTCCTCGCGAACGTCCTCGAGAACGCCCTGCGTCACGGCGGCAGCGACGGCGTTGTCGTGACGACGAGTGCGCTCGGCCCGCGCGTCGAACTACGCGTCGCCGACCACGGCCCCGGCATCCCCGACGAGGCGCGCGAAGAGATATTCCGGCCCTTCCAGCGCTACGGCGACGCACCCGCGGGTGACGGCATCGGGCTCGGTCTCGCCGTCGCGCGCGGCCTGACGGAGGCGATGGGCGGCATGCTGGAGGCGGAGACCACTCCCGGTGGAGGTGTCACGATGGTCATCGTCCTGCCGGCCGTGGCGAACGCAGCGGGTGCGACGAGCGAGGCCGAGCCCGGCGCTGAATCGGAACCCGAGTCGGCGCCCGAGGCCCGGCCCCAGGACGCTGAGGCCGACCAGCCGGTCGATACCCGGTTCGCAGACGCAACCACGCGCGGTGAGTCATGAGTGAACGAGTGCTCGTCGTCGACGACGACCCGACGATCGCGCGGACGCTGCGCATCAACCTCAAGGCGCGCGGCTTGGACGTCGAGACCGTCGGGTGCGGCCTCGATGCCCTCAGCACGTGCGCAGACGCGATGCCCGACCTCGTCGTCCTCGACCTGGGCCTGCCCGACCTCGACGGCGTCGACGTGCTGCGCCGACTGCGTCAGAGCTCGAGCGTGCCTGTCATCGTGTTGTCGGCTCGTCAGGAAGCCGATGACAAGGTCGAGGCGCTCGACGAGGGTGCCGACGACTACGTGACGAAACCGTTCGGCATCGAGGAGCTCATGGCGCGCGTGCGGGCCGCGCTGCGGCGAGGCGGCGCCGAACCGTCCGGCCCGGCGCCCGTCGTCACCGCGGACTTCTCGCTCGACTTCACGACGTACGAGGCGAGCGGGCCGACGGGGGCCGTCCACCTCACGCCGACGGAGTGGCGCCTGCTCGCCGAACTCGCGCGCCACCGCGGGCGCGTCGTGCCGCGCGAACAACTGCTGCGCGCCGTGTGGGGGCCGCAGTACGGGCGCGAGTCGAACTACCTGCGCGTCTACTGCGGGCAGCTGCGTCGCAAGCTCGAACCCGAACCGTCCCTCCCGCGCTGGATCGTCACCGAACCCGGCATCGGCTACGTGCTGCGCTGACGCGCCGCGCAGGGCTCGTCAGTGCGCCTTCGCCGTCAGCGTGATGAGTGTCGCCTCGGGACGGCAGGCGAAGCGCACGGGCGTGTACTTGTTGTGTCCGAGCCCGGCGGAGACGTGCAGCCACGCCGCGTCGTCGGGCGTGGCGGACGACGGCAGCGCGGTGCGGCGCCGTTCGCGCGCCGTAGCCTCCGAGCGCGAGACCGAGTCGTTGTGCACGCGGTGGGCGTCGAGGACGTCGAAGCGCTCGCCGATCTCGGCGGCGGAGTCGAGGGGCGAGCCGTCCGTTGCGAGCGCACCCGGCCCGATCGGCACGGCCTGCGTCGAGTCGACGCCGGACGCGCCGGGCCACCAGCGCGAGACGCCCTTGACGCGCGAGGTGTCGAGGTCGCAGTTCGTCACGAGCGCGCCGTGGAACGGCACGCACAGCTGCCCGCCGTGCGTGTGACCGGCGATGACGGCGTCCGCGCCGTCGGCCGTCATCGCGTCGAGCACGCGCGTGTACGGCGCGTGGACGACGCCGATCGTCGCGGCCACCTCACCTCGGCGCGACGCGGCCTCACCGGCGACCTGCGCGTAGTCGTCGTACTCGAGGTGCGGGTCGTCGACGCCGAGAAGCTCCAGCGCCACGCCGTCAGCCCCCACCCGCACCCGCTCGCGTCGATGCGTGAGGTCGAGCCAGCCGCCCGCGGTGAAACCGTCACGCAACTGGGCGATGTCGAACTCACCCGTCTGCATCGCCGCGCCCTTGGCATGCGAGTCGTCGAAGTAGCGCAGGGGGTTCTTGAGCTTGGGGTAGAAGTAGTCGTTCGAACCGAAGACGAACGCGCCGGGAAACTCCATGAGCGGCCCCATCGCGCGCAGCGCAGCGGGGATGGCGTGCTCGTCGCTGAGGTTGTCGCCGGTGTTGATGACGAAGTCGGGTTCGAGCCGCGCGAGCTGACGCACCCACTGGATGCGTCGTTCCTGACGCGGCACGATGTGCAGGTCGCTGACGTGCAGCACCCGCAGCGGCGCCGTCCCGGGGGCGAGCACCGGCATCTCGACGCGGCGCAGCGCGTACCAGTTGCGCTCGATGAGCGAGGCCCAGGCCAGCGCCGCCGTACCGCCGGCGGCCGTGCCTGCAGCGGCCAGCGACAGCGCGCGGGGGAGGGGGCGGGCGGGGAAACTCATGCGGGGATTCTCGCACCGGGGTGGAAGAATGACCGCATGAACGCAACCGGTGCCACCACCTTGAAGGCCACTCTCCACACCGACCTGACCGACGCGATCCGCGAGCGCGATCAGGTGCGTAGCGCGACGTTGCGCATGGTCCTGACGGCCGTGTCGAACGCCGAGGTCGCAGGCAAGGAGCACCGTGAGTTGAGCGATGACGAGGTGCTCGCCGTCATCGTCAAGGAGGCGAAGAAGCGCCGCGAGGCGGCTGACGCCTACGTCGGCGCCGGGCGCACCGAGCTCGCCGAGAAGGAGAACGCCGAACTTGCGTGCCTCGAGGGGTACCTGCCGAAGCAGCTGAGCGACGACGAGATCGACGCGATCGTCGCCGAGGCCGTCAGCGCCACGGGCGCATCCGGCATGAAAGACATGGGCAAGGTGATGGGCGTCGTCAAGCCCAAGATCGGCGAGCAGGCAGAGGGTGGGCGCGTCGCGGCGGTCGTCAAGAAGGCGCTCGCGGGCTGATCACTTGCTGCGGGCTCAGGTGCCCGAATGGCGGTGAGGGCCGTGCCGACCCCAGCGGTCGGCACGGCCCTCAGCGTTCGTGCACGTCTCAGCTCTCGCGGCGGATGCCTGCGGCGGCCTCGTCGGCGCGCGCCATCTTGAACAGGGTCGCCCACGACTTGACGTCCGGACGGCGACGCAGCAGCGCGCGGCGCTCACGCTCCGTCATGCCGCCCCAGACGCCGTACTCGGTGCGGTTGTCGAGCGCGTCGGCGAGGCATTCGGCGACGACGGGGCAGCGCTGACAGATCGTCTTCGCCGACTGCTGCGCAGCCCCCTTGGCGAACAGTTCGTCAGGTGCCGCCGCGGCGCACTGGGCGCGGGCGGCCCAGTTGTCGTCCCAGACGGGCGTCTGCATCTCTTCTTCGGCCATGATCGTCATCGGTGCCCTCCCCTTGTTGGTGCGGATGACGGTGTGGCGTGCGCCACATACAAAGGTTGCTATACGCACAGTAGGCGTGGTTACTGGTGAGTTTCCATGGGGATTGAGTACCAAAAACGTTAGTACACGCGGTCGGCGCGGGGCGCGCCGAACCGCGCCTCGAAGGCTTTGACAGGCTGCTCCGATACGCTGAGCGGCATGCGTGGAAAGTCTCCTGGCGCCGATGCGTCGGCCAAGAAGCAAGCCCGGAAGAAATCTGACGGTGGCCGTCAGCGTTCTGCGATGGGCTCGGTTCTCAGCCTCCTCGGCGCGTTCGTCGCCACCTCGATGGCGCTGGGCCTGCTCTTCGCGGGCCTGCTCATCCCCGCCACGGGCCTCGCGGGCGCGAGCGTCAAGGGTGGCGTCAAGGAGTTCGACGACATGTCGGGCACGCTCACCGAAAACGCGTTGAGCCAGCAGTCGAAGATCCTGGCGAAGGACGGCTCCGTCATCGCCGCCCCGTACGACGAGAACCGCATCGTGGTGGCGTCGTCGGCCATCCCCAAGGTGATGAAGGACGCTCAGGTCGCCATCGAGGACGAGCGCTTCTACGAGCACGGCGCCCTCGACCAGCGCGGCCTCGCACGCGCCGTGGCCTCGAACCTCGTGTCGTCGAGCACGCAGGGCGCCTCGACGCTGACGCAGCAGTACGTCAAGGTCGCGGCCCAGCGCGCCGCGATCGAGAGCGGCGACAAGGAAGAGGCGAAGAAGGCCGTCGCGCAGCACGGCACCGACGCCTACGTCCGCAAGATCAAGCAGCTCAAGATGGCGGTCGAGCTGGAGAAGACGCACACGAAGGATCAGATCCTCACGAGCTACCTCAACCTCGTCTTCTTCGGTGACGGCACGTACGGCATCGAAGCCGCCTCCCAGCATTACTTCGACCACCCGGCGAAGGATCTGACGCTGCCCGAGGCCGCGACGCTCGCGGGCGTCGTCAACCTGCCGGGTTCGACCGACCCGGTGCACAACCCGAAGGCCGCGGTGAAGCGCCGCAACATCGTCCTGCAGAAGATGATCGACCAGGGCAAGGTGAGCGAGACCGAGGGCAAGGCGGCCATCGCGAGTCCACTCAAGACGAACGTCACGAACGTCGCCGGTGGCGGTGGCTGCCAGGGCAGCAAGTACCCGTACTTCTGCGACTACGTCACCGACTGGGTCGCCGACCAGCCCGCGCTCGGCGCGAACCGCAAGGAGCGCCTCGCCAAGCTGAAGACGGGCGGCCTGACGATCCAGACGTCGCTCGACCCCCAGAAGATGTCGGCCCTCGACTCGAACCTCAAGAAGCGCGTGCCCACCGGCAACGGCGCCGACGTGCAGGCGGCGGGCGTCATCATCGAACCCGGCACGGGTCTCGTCCAGGCCATGGCGCAGAATGCCAAGTACGACGTCGCCGGATCGAACCACTTCTCGACGTCCGTCGACTGGGTCCGCTCGGGCTTCCCCATCGGTTCGACGGCGAAGATCTTCGCCATCGTCGAGGCGATGCGTCAGGGCCGCGCCGTCGACTCGACGGTGAACGTTCCCGCCATGAACGGCACGAAGGACGGGCGCCCGGTCTACAACTTCACGTCGAAGACGTTCCCCGGCCAGTGCGGTCAGGGTGCCGGCAACTGGTCCGTCGGAAACGACCACCCGGTGCCGTCCGGCCCGATGAGCCTGAGCAAGGCCACTGCCGAATCGGTCAACACCGCCTTCGGAGCCCTCGTGGCGTCGCTGGGGCCGTGCAAGGTGCGGGACACCTTCAAACTCATGGGTGTTCAGGCCCGTGACCTCAAGACGGGCGGGTGGCGAGACATCCGTCGCGACCCCTCGTCGATCGTGCTCGGCTCCGACTCGTCCTCGCCGATGATGATGGCCAACGCGTTCGCCACCGTCGCGGCGGACGGCAAGTACTGCGCACCCCGCCCCGTCGTCTCGATCAAGCGGGCGAACGGCAAGCCGGTGGCGCTCAAGGTCGAGGCGTGCAAGCAGGTCATCAGCCAGCAGGAGGCTCGCGGAACGGCGAAGATCTTCACACACGTATTCGACAGCGACGGCACCGCCTCTGATGCCAAGCTGGCCGACGGGCGGGAAGCTTTCGGCAAGACCGGTACGGTCGACGGATCCCTGCACACGTGGTTCGTCGGCTCGACGAAGCAGCTCTCCACGGCCGTCTGGGTGGGTCGCGGTTTCGACAACAAGAACCCGATCAAGAACGTCTCCATCGGGGGCAAGCACATCGGCACCTTCCTGTACGGCGGCGACATCGCGGCGCCGGTGTGGAAGGAGACGATGGACACGATTTCGAAGGGCATGCCCAAGGCGAAGCTCGCCGAACCCGACGAGGCGACCAAGCAGGGCGACGAGGTAAGCGTCCCCGACGTCAAGGGCAAGAGCGAGGCGGACGCGAAGTCGACACTCGAGAAGGCCGGTTTCCTCGTCACCGTGTCGAAGCAGAACTCCGGTGACGTCTCCGGCGGGCAGGCGTTCAAGACCGACCCTGCGGCCGGCCAGAAGCTCGGCAAGGGCAAGAAGATCACGCTGTACGTCAAGCCCTGATCGTCAGGTGCTGGGCACCGACTGACGCAGGCTCGCGAGGCCCACCCCGTCCTGGGGTGGGCCTCGCGCCGTCATGGGGTGGGGTCTGCCTCGGGCCGCTTCGACCGTGACGGCGGTGGGTGGCTCTAGGGTGGAGGCATGCAGAAATGGGAATACTTCACCGCGCCGATCATGATCCACGCCACGCAGCAGATCCTCAACAACTTCGGTGAGGACGGCTGGGAGCTCGTGCAGATCGTGCCCGGCCCCGACGGCAACGGTCTCGTCGGCTACTTCAAGCGCCCCAAGGCCTGAGCGATGAGCGCGATCGAGAAGCGTCTCGCGGAGCTCGGGTTCGAACTGCCCGAGGTCGCAGCGCCCGTCGCCGCCTACGTCCCGGCGGTTCGTGACGGCGACCACGTCCACACCTCCGGCCAGTTGCCCATGGTCGCCGGCAAGCTGCCGCTGACGGGCAAGGTCGGTGCCGAGGTCAGCGCCGAGCAGGCCACCGAGCTCGCTCGCACGTGTGCGCTCAACGCGCTCGCGGCGATCAAGAGCGTCATCGGCGACCTCGATCGCGTGACGCGCGTCGTCAAGGTCGTCGGGTTCGTCGCCAGCAACCCGTCGTTCACGGCCCAGCCGGGCGTCGTCAACGGCGCCTCGCACCTGCTCGGCGATGTCTTCGGCGACGCCGGCGTGCACGCGCGCTCGGCCGTCGGCGTGGCCGTCCTGCCCCTCGACGCACCGGTCGAGGTCGAGATCACCGTCGCCGTTCGCGACTGAGGGACCCCGTGACCACGTCGTCGCAGGTGCGCGAGTTCCCGATCGGGCCGTTCCGCGAGTCGGCCATGCGCTGGCTCGACGCCGTCGGCCGGGGCGAGCCGGGCGACGAGGCGACGCCCTCGCAGGCGGCTACCGTCATGCTCGTGCGCGGTGAACCGCTTGAGGTCTTCATGATCGAGCGCGCCTCGACGATGGACTTCGCGCCGTCGACGTGGGTGTTTCCCGGTGGGCGGGTCGACGCAGCCGATGAGGACGTCGTGAAGGCCGGGTTGCTCGACGGTTTCGACGCCGAGGACGCGGGGCGCGACCTCGGGATCGACGCCGACGCGGCAGGCGCCGTCGTCGTGTGCGCCCTGCGGGAGTTGTTCGAGGAGGCGGGCGTGCTGCTCGTCGACACGAACGTACGCGGGAACGCAGTCGGCGACGGAGCCGACGCTGGGCTCGCAGCTGAGACGGATGGCCCGGCCGAGGCTGCTGGGCCTGACGTTGAGCTACGCACGCGCCTCGAGGCGCACGAGGTGACGTTCGTCGACGTGCTCGCCGGGCGGCGACTGCGCGCCGACCTCGTCGCGGCCGTCGACCGCTGGGTCACCCCGCCGTTCGAGAAACGACGCTTCGACACGTGGTTCTTCACGGCGTTGCTGCCGGAGGGCGCCGTCGCCGATGCCGTCTCGCGTGAGTCGCAGCGTGGCCGCTGGGTGCGCCCGCGGGAGATGCTCGACGAGATGGCGGCCGGGCACGTCCGCCTCCTGCCGCCGACCCGCACCGGTCTGGAGCGGCTGACGCGCGCCGCGAGCGCGTCCGAGGCCCTGACGCAGGCGCGTGCTGCAACGTTCGAACCGACCCGTCCCGAACCGCTCATGGGCCCCGACGGCCCGAACCTGCGAGCCCGCATCAACCTCTGAGGGAGCACCTTCCGTGACCGACCAGGCGACCACGCATCCACTGCCCCCTGGCGTGCTTCACGTGCGCTGCGACAACCCGAGCGCCATGACGCTGAGTGGCACGAACAGCTATGTCATCACGCGAGCTGACGGCGTTGCCGACGGCGGCGAGCGCGCGCTCGTCATCGACCCGGGGCCGGACGAGCACGGGCACGTCGGTGCACTCGTCGACGCGGTGCGCGGCGTGAGTAACGTCGACGTCCTGCTCACGCATCATCACGACGATCACGAAGGCGGCGCGGCGAGGCTCGTCGAGCTGCTGTCCGAGGCAGGCGTCGGCGCGCGCGTCTGGGGCGGCGCACAGGGTATCCCGCTCGTCGACGGGCAGATCTTCGACGACGTCCAGGTCGTCCTCGCGCCCGGTCATACTGCGGATTCGGTCGCGTATGTGCTCGAACGCGACGGCGATGTCGTGCTGCTCAGCGGCGACACGCTGCTCGGCGGCAGCAGTTCGTTCATCGCCCACCCCGACGGCGACCTCACCGACTACCTCGTGACGCTCGACGTGCTCGAAGCGGCCCTCGAGGCGACCCCCGGCGCCGTGCTGGCGCCCGGGCACGGCGACGTCGGCGGCGACGCCCTCGCCGTCATCGACGCGTACCGGCATCACCGCAACGAGCGGCTCGACGGGGTGCGGGCCGCGCTCGCCCAGGCACCGTCCGACGCTGATGACGCCGCGCGCGTCGACGCCGTCATCGACGGTGTGTACGGCGGCGTCGACGCGGCCCTACGCCCCGCCGTCGAAGCCGTCGCCGCGGCGCAGTTGACGCATCTGACGCGTATCGGCGAAGTCTGAATCAAGCGCTGACGGACGTCGAAGGCCGCCCCACCGATTCGGTGGGGCGGCCTTCGACGCGTGGGGGTAGCCTCAGCGAGCGCGACGCTGCAGACGCTCGACGTCGAGCAGCGTGACGGCGCGCGCCTCGAGCTTGAGCCAGCCGCGTCCGGCGAAGTCGGCGAGGGCCTTGTTGACCGTCTCGCGCGAGGCACCGACGAGCTGCGCCAGCTCCTCCTGCGTCAGGTCGTGTGCGACGAGGACGCCACCGTCGACCTGGCGACCGAAGCGGCTCGCCAGGTCGAGCAGCGCCTTGGCGACGCGGCCGGGAACGTCGGTGAAGACAAGGTCGCCGAGCGCCTCGTTGGTACGGCGCAGGCGGCGCGCGATCGAACCGAGCAGCTTGACGGCGACCTCGGGACGCGTCGAGACGAACTCGGTGAGCTCGGCGTGCCCGAGCCCGACGAGGTCGGTGCCGGCGACGGCGGTCGCCGTCGTCGTGCGGGCGCCCGGGTCGAAGAGGCTGAGCTCACCGAACATCTCGCCGGGGCCGAGCACGGCGAGCAGGTTCTCCCGGCCGTCGGGGGAGCGGCGGCCGAGCTTCACCTTGCCGGAGGTGATGACGTAGAGCCGGTCGCCGGGCTCGCCCTCCTCGAACAGCACGTCACCACGTTCGATGCGCGCACGCGACATGCGCTGAAGAAGAGCCTGCGCATCCTCGTCGCTCAGCGCAGCGAAGAGGGGGGCCTGACGCACAACATCGATGTCCACCTCTCCATCCTGCCACGTTTCGCGTGACGGGCCACACAGCACAGCTGTTTACTCCTGGGCGACGTGTTGTGACGGCCCCCACCCACGGGCCGTCGGAGGGGGTTGTCAGCGCTGCGTTCTAGGGTGTGAGCATGAGTTCTTCCCCGTCCGCTCCGGCCGGCGACGCAGGCCCGGCGGCCCCCTCGTCAGGGCCCTCGACGTCGCCCGCGCGCAGGATGCCGCGCCGTGCTGCCGCGCGCCCCGAGACGCACACGGCGCTCGTGCGTCAGGCGCGTCGCATCTACCGCACGCTGATCGCCCAGTACCCGTACGCACGAGCGGAACTCGACTTCGAGTCGCCGCTCGAACTGCTCGTCGCCACCGTCATCTCGGCGCAGACCACCGACGTCGGCGTCAACAAGGTGACGCCGGTGCTGTTCGCGCGCTACCCCGATGCCGCGGCGCTCGCGAGCGCCGATCCGGCTGAGATGGAGGAGATCCTGCGTCCGACGGGGTTCTATCGCGCCAAGACGCGCGCCGTCATCAAGCTGAGCCAGGACATCGTCGAGCGCTTCGACGGTGAGGTGCCCGGCCGGCTCGACGACCTCGTGACCCTGCCCGGTGTCGGCCGCAAGACGGCGAACGTCGTGCTCGGCAATGCGTTCGGCGTGCCCGGCATCACCGTCGACACGCACTTCGGGCGGCTCGCGCGCCGGTTCGGGTGGACGACGTCCGACGACCCCGTCAAGGTCGAGGCCGAGGTAGGTGCGCTGTTCCCGAAGAAGGACTGGACGATGCTCAGCCACGTCGTCATCTTCCACGGCCGACGCATCTGCCACGCCCGTCGCCCGGCGTGCGGGGTGTGCCCGGTGGCGCAGTGGTGCCCGTCGTTCGGCGAGGGGGAGATCGACGCCGATGCAGCCCGCAAGCTGCTCAAGTACGAACTGGCCGTGCCGAAGGGCGGTGAGGCCCTCGTCGGCCTCCTCGTCGACGGCGCCGAACCTGACGCCTCGTTCTCGACCGGGCATCGAGGAACTCCGACCGTCCCGCGGCACTCGGGGCTCGCGTGATGACGGACGCGCCCGAGGCGCCGGCTTGGTTGCATCGCGTCCACGAGCTCGGCTCGTCGGACCGGCTGCGCGGTGCCTGGCCGTCGCCGGAGCCCGGGGCCCGTGAGTCGGCCGTCCTCATCCTCTTCGGGCCGACGGACGGCGCGCTGGCGGGGCTCGAGTCGCTCGACGAGCAGGGCGGGGGCGTCGATGTCGTCCTCACCCAGCGCGCGGATGCGATGCGCACGCATGCGGGGCAGGTCTCGTTTCCCGGCGGGGGAGTCGAGCACGACGACGCAGACGCCGTCGCCACAGCGCTGCGTGAGGCGCACGAGGAGATCGGTCTGTCGCCGGCGGGCGTCGAGGTGCTCGGAGCGCTGGCACCAGTCGCGCTGACGGTGACGAACTTCGCCGTCACGCCGGTGCTGGCGTGGTGGCAGCAGCCGTCGCCGGTCGCCGCGCTCGACCCGATCGAGGTGGCACACGTCGCGCGGGTGCGCGTCAGCGACCTCGTCGATCCGGCCAATCGCCACACCGCGACGCATCCGCGCGGTTTCGCCGGGCCGGCGTTCACCGTCGACGGGCTGTACGTGTGGGGTTTCACAGCGTTCCTGCTCGACGCCGTGGTCACCGCTGCGGGGCTCGCCCGCGCCTGGAACACCGGTGACCGCCGCCAGGTGCCGCAGCGGTTCCTGCGCTGACGTCGGCGGTCGCCTGGAGCGGTGGCGTTCCTGGGGGCGTCCAGATCATGCGGGTATGACGAAGGCGGCCCCCCGCATGGGGAGCCGCCTTCGTCGAGCGTCCGACGTGAGGGTCAGACGTGGTGGATCACTTGGCGGGCTTGATGGCCGCGACCGTCGCCTGCGCGTTCTCGATCGTCTTCTCGGGCTTGCCCTTGATCTTCTTGAGGGCCTTGATGCCGATGAGCGCGAGCACCGCGGCGACGACGGCGAGGATGCCGGCGACGATGAGGAATCCGGCCCACGGGTTCCAGCCGAAGATGTTCGACAGGCCGTAGGCGAGGGACGTCAGCAGGAAGCCGAGCATGAAGAGTGCAAGGACGCCCGCCGCAGCGAGCATCCCGCCGCCCTTGCCGGCCTTCTGCGCATCCGCCTTGATCTCGACCTTCGCGAGGTCGATCTCACCCTTGACGATGTTCTGCAGGTCGGTGGTGGCGTCCGAGACGAGCTGACCCAGCGTGCGCTCGGTGCCTCGCGTGGTGTTGAGAGCCATGGGGTTTTCTCCTGTCAGCAGGCACTCGCTCGAGCTCGAGTGAGGTGGCCTGGCGCGTCAGACAATTCGTACTTGCCCCACAGACTACCGATTCGTGGGGTTTCGCGCCCACCGGGCCACAGGATGAGGCGTGTCGGTGGGCTGCGGGCGGGTCAGGCCGTGCTGGGGCGCTGGTAGACGTCGGGGATGCCGTCGTGGTTGTCGTCCCGCTCTTCCTCCTCGGCGAGCTGGGCGTAGACGCGGTTGCGTCGTGCCAGCACGATGCTGGCGAGCGCAGCCGACAGCAGGCTGCCGAGCAGGACGCCGATCTTGACGTGGTCGTCGGCGGAACTGCCTGATCCGAACGCGAGTTCACCGATGAGCAGGCTGACGGTGAAGCCGATGCCGCCGAGCAGGCTGAGGCCGAAGACGTCGCTCCACGTGAGGTTGTCGTCGAGTTCGGCGCGTGTGAACTTGCTGACGAGGAACGTGCTGCCGAAGATGCCGACCGCCTTGCCGAGCACGAGCCCGGCGATGACGCCGATCGTCACGGCGTCCGTCAGCGTGTCGGTGATGCTCGTGCCGACGACGGTGACGCCCGTCGAGAAGAACGCGAAGACGGGCACCGCGAAACCGGCGGAGTAGGGGTGCAGGCGCTGCTCCATGCGGTCGGCGATCGCGCGCTTGCCCTTGACCGGCACGAGCAGGCCGAGGACGACACCGGCGATCGTCGCGTGAATGCCCGAGTTGAGCACGCACACCCACGCGGCGATGGCCAGCACTCCGAGGACGACGGGGTTCTTGAGGCCCCGCTGAACGGCGACGCCGAAGAGCGCGATCGGCACGATGGCCACGACGAGCCACGTCAGCGAGAAGCCGTGGCTGTAGAAGATCGCGATGATCGTGATGGCGATGAGGTCGTCGACGACCGCGAGGGTGAGCAGGAACGAACGCAACGCCGTCGGCAGGTGCGAGCCGATGACGGCGAGCACCGCCAGCGCGAACGCGATGTCGGTGGCCGTCGGGATCGCCCACCCCTGCGCGCCGTCGCCACCGGCATTGATGGCGGCGTAGATGAGAGCGGGGACGGCGACGCCGCACACGGCCGCGATGACGGGAACCGCCGCAGCCGAGGGGTTCTTGAGATCGCCGACGACGAACTCGTGCTTGAGCTCGAGGCCGACGACGAAGAAGAACAGTGCGAGCAGACCGTCGGCCGCCCAGTGCGCGACGGACATGTTGAGCCCGAGGAAGTGCGGGCCGATGTGCGCGTCGCGCAGCACCTCATAGCTGTGGCTCCACGGCGAGTTCGCCCACGTCAGCGCAGCCACGGCAGCCATGAGCAGCAGGACGCCACCGATGGTCTCCGTCTGGAGCAGTTCCTTGACGCGCCTCGCCTCGGGCCACGTGCCGCGGGTGAACATTCGCTTGGCCATGCGACCTGCCGTCGCGACGGGGGCTTGGTGCGCGTAGGTCTTGAAGTCCTCGAACTCCGGCGGCTCGTCACTCATCGGAGGGAGGGGGTTCTTGTTGCCGGGCATGGGCGGCTCCTCGGGGGTAGCGCTGAGCAGGGGCACCCGGTGGCTCGTGAGCACTTCTCGGGCGGCCGACCAGACTTCCCGGCACACCAATTGCTGAGAATTCTAGGGGAGTTCGCCCCACGTCCGATCCGACGTCCGGTGCGCGGGACGCCCCTGCCCCCGTCCAACTGGCCCCACCACGCGATGGCGGGTAACTCAACGCCGGCAGGCAAGTGCCCGCCTACCTGTGAGTTACCCGTCATCGTGAGCCGGTGAGCCGGTGAGCCGGTGAGCCGGGGTGCCGGAGGCGAAGAGCTACTTCTTCAACCCCGCCTGGATCTGAGCCATGACGCTCGGGTCGGCCAACGTCGTGGCGTCACCGGCTTCACGGCCCTCGGCGACATCCTTGAGCAGGCGTCGCATGATCTTGCCCGAACGCGTCTTCGGCAATTCGTCGACGACGAGCACCTGTCGCGGCTTCGCGATCGGCCCGATCTGACGACCGACGTGCGTGCGCAGCTCCTGGACGAGCTCTTCGCGGGCTGCGTCTTCGGCGTAGTTCTCCCGCGATTCTTCGCGCAGGATGACGAACGCGCAGACGGCCTGGCCGGTCGTCTCGTCCGCGGCGCCGACGACGGCGGCCTCCGCGACCGTGTCGTGGCTGACGAGCGCCGACTCGATCTCGGAGGTCGACAGGCGGTGACCGGATACGTTCATGACGTCGTCGACGCGGCCGAGCACCCAGATGTTGCCGTCCTCGTCGCGCTTCGCGCCGTCACCGGCGAAGTACATGTCGGGGAAGCGCGACCAGTACGTGTCCTCGTAGCGCTGACGGTCGCCCCAGATGCCGCGCAGCATCGACGGCCACGGGTCGCGGATGACGAGGTAGCCGCTCTCGCCGTTCGGCACGCTCTTGCCCTCTTCGTCGACGACGTCAGCGGTGATGCCGGGGACGGGCGCCTGCGCCGAACCGGGCACGAGCGCCGTGACGCCGGGCAGCGGCGACATCATGATCGCGCCCGTCTCCGTCTGCCACCACGTGTCGACGATCGGGGCCTCACCCGCGCCGATGACGTCACGGAACCACATCCACGCCTCGGGGTTGATCGGCTCACCGACCGAGCCGAGCACCCGGATGCTCGACAGGTCGTACTCCTGCGGGATCTCCTCGCCCCACTTCATGCAGGTGCGGATCGCCGTCGGCGCCGTGTAGAAGATCGACACCTTCTTGTCGGCGATGATCTCCCACCAGCGACCCTGATGCGGGGTGTCGGGCGTGCCCTCGTACATGACCTGCGTCGCGCCGTTCGCGAGCGGGCCGTATGTGATGTAGCTGTGGCCGGTGATCCAGCCGACGTCGGCGGTGCACCAGTAGACGTCCGTGTCGGGGTGGACGTCGTGGACGACGGCGTTCGTGTACGCCGCCTGCGTCAGGTAGCCGCCCGAGGTGTGGAAGATGCCCTTCGGCTTCCCCGTCGTGCCCGAGGTGTAGAGGATGAACAGCGGGTGCTCCGCATCGAAGTTCTCGACCTCGACGACGGGTTCGGCGGCCTCGAGCGCCTCGTCCCACCACATGTCCTTGTCACCCATCGTGACGTCCTCGCCGGTGCGCTTGACGACGAGTACGCGCTGCACGCTCGTCTCGCCGCTGACGGCCTCGTCGACGGCCGGCTTGAGCGCGCTCGGCTTGCCGCGGCGATAGCCGCCGTCAGCGGTGATGACGACCTTCGCCTCACCGTCGGCGATGCGGGTGCGCAGCGCGTCCGCCGAGAAGCCGCCGAAGACGACGGAGTGGACGGCGCCGATGCGCGCGCACGCGAGCATCGAGATGACGGCCTCGGGGATCATCGGCAGGTAGATCGCGACGCGGTCACCCGCTTCGACGCCGGCGGCGCGCAGAGCTCCGGCGGCGCGCTGCACGCGCTCGGTGAGGTCGGCGTACGTGATGGCCTGCTCGTCGCCCGGCTCGCCGACGAAGTGGATGGCAACGCGCTCGCCGTTGCCCGCCTCGACATGGCGGTCGGCGCAGTTGTAGGCGACGTTGAGCTCACCTCCGACGAACCATTTCGCGACGGGCGCGTCGGACCAGTCGAGGACCTCGTCGAAGTCCTTGCTCCAGGTGAGGCGCTCGCGGGCCTGCTTCGCCCAGAACGCGAGGTGGTCGGCGCCGGCCTCTTCGTACAGCGACGCCTGACCCACGGCCTGGGCCGTGAAGGCCTCGCTCGGGGGGAAGGGGCCGGGCGTGGGGTCGGGGGTTTCGCTCATGGCGGGCGCTCCTTGCTTCGTCTCGGACACTCCGGCGTCGGCCGCCGAGCGGGCGGGCGCCGGGCCTGCTCGCGCTCGGATCGGGGGAGGCCCCGGATCGTCAGCGCGATGAGGTGTGGATCACAGGCGTCAACCCTTTTCTATCGCATCGCCCGGGTGGCGCGTCGAGGGCGGTTCGCATACTGACGGGTAGCAAACGTGGGGCGCTGAGTACGCTTGCGCCATGACTGCGACCGTCGACGCCGTGCGTGCCCTTGCCGACCTGCCCGAGGTGGGCGAGAGCGTCGATCGTGCCCGTGAAGCCTGCACCGAACTGCGCTGGCACAACGCGTTGCGACGGCGCATCCCGCAGGCCGCCGCCGAGTCGCGTGTGCGCGGGGCGCGGGCCAGCGCCGCGCTGGACGGCGCCGAGGTCTCCGTCGACGTCGTG
Organism: Dermacoccus sp. GAS27A; assembly: GCF_044909235.1. NCBI lineage: Bacteria > Bacillati > Actinomycetota > Actinomycetes > Micrococcales > Dermacoccaceae > Dermacoccus > Dermacoccus sp. GAS27A. Next base: position 115,030 of record NZ_JBIYDW010000007.1, read on the forward strand.
CGTGAGTTGGTCGTCGGGCTGACGTCGTGGCCCGAGGAGCCCGACCCGCTCGAGCGGGCGCTGCGCGGCGCGGTGCAAGCCACCGCCGAGACGGAGCATGCCCGAGACCTCGTGCTGACGTCCCCCGCTCAGGCCCTCGCACGCCTCCACGTCGCCGTAGCGGGGTCTTCGGCGGGTGTCGATCTGCCGCCCGACGCCGTAGGACGCCCCCGTCGCGATGACGAGGTGTGCGCCGAACTCGTCGAGGTCGGAGCGCCCGTGCCGGCACTGGAACTTCCCGCGCGGCTCGGAGGGCTCTACGAACTCGTCGCGTGCCATGACAAGGCACCGGTGGCGGTGGTCGCCGCCCTCGCTCATGCCGAGATCGCGACGATGCGCCCCTTCGTGCGCGGGAACGCGATCGTGGCGCGAGGTTTCGAGCGGGCCCTCGTGCAGGCCGCCGGGCTCGACCCGACGGGAGTCTGCGTGCCCGAGGTCGGCCACCTGCGCGAGGCGAGCGCGGGATACGTCGGGGCGCTCGCGGCGTATGCGACCGGCTCCGCGGACGGGGTTCGCCTGTGGCTGACGTTCTGCGTCGGCTCGTACGAGCGGGGCGCGCGTGAAGGCATGCGCATCGCGGACGCGGTCCTCGCCGGGCGGCTCGGCGGATTGTAAGCAATTGCCACCCACTTCAGGGTGGAGTCTTGGCGTAATGTGGGTGAAGTCTCAGTAAATCAACAGGTTCCGGCTTGGATTAGCGTGCCCACCGTGACATATTGAAGCAGTGCGCTCCCCTCGGGTCGAGCGCTGGCGTGCATGCCGCACCCCCAAGGGTATGCACGCATAGACAGCCCCCGTCGTCCCCCCGACGGGGGCTGTCGCTGTTCCTGGCCGGTGGGTGCGGCGGGGGCTGGAATTCGGCGGGCCCCGACGGAGGCGCTGAGGCCGCGACGGGCGGGTGCGTCATCCACAGGGTGTGACGGCTACGGCCGGTTTTTGCCCTCGCCTGCAGGCTGATCCACAGGTTCGGCTCTCGCGACCTTGGCCCGGGCTGGTGCCTGCCGTGACGGTGGAGCCATGAACGCATGGGACGACGCGGGGGCGAGATTCGAACTCCCCGGGCGGCATCGAAGCCGCAGTGAAGAGCAGTCCGCCGAGTCGGCGCGAGGCGACGGAGCGCGTGATGCCTGGCCGGATGGCGAGGTGTTCGCCGACGACGTCGATGATCTGGCCGGTTCGGGCGGTGGCATCGTCGGCGTCGGGGATGGGGCCCTCGAGGCCCCGCTCGTGCGTGGACGTCGCATCGCGGTGATGTGCCCCGATTCGAGCATCGACGGTGCGTGCTTCGGGGCTGCGCTCGCGGGGTATCTGGCGAAGGTCGCGGCGGCCAGCGGCTCGTCGAGACCGCCGGTGGCCCTCGTCGACGGTCAACCCGGAACGGGTGGGCTCGACGTGCTGCTCGACCTCGAGACGACGCCCGGTGCGCGCTGGCCGGCCCTGCGTGGCGCGGGATCCCACATCGACGGTGAGCGGCTGCTCGCCGCCCTGCCGCAGCGCGACGGGGTGGCGGTGCTCAGCCACACCGCCTCTCCCGCCGTCGTCGACGAGGAGTCGAGGCGCGCGACGCACGAGGCGCTCGCCCACGTCGCGGGGGACGTCGTGCACTGCCTGGCCGCGCATCCGCTGCCACGCCCGGGGGAGTTCGACGTCATCGTGCTGCTCGTGCGCGGCACGCTCGCGTCGACGGCTGCAGCGCAGCACACGGTGCGAGCGCTCACGGAGCTCGCGCTGGACGAGCCGGGCGGCTCGAGCATCGCGCCGGTCGCGCTCGTCGCGCTGGAGACGCCGGTGCGTACGCGCTCCGTGCTCGCCGAATCGCTCGGTGCCCCGCTTGTCGCGGCCGGCCCGACGCGGTGGCGCATGAGCGCCCACTGCCCGGCCGACCTGCTCGCGGGCCGATGGCCGGGGCAGCGTGAGACGACGATGACCCGCCTCGTGCGCGACGTGTCGATGTTCGTCGCGCGCCTCGAACGGGAGCCGTCATGGGCGTAGCCGAAGGCATGTGGAAGGAGATCCACGCCGGGCGTGCACCGAGCGCTCGCTCGCTCGAATCGCTCGTGAAGCTCGACGCGCCGGTGTTCGGGCAGGAGCAGCGCGTCGCACTCGAGGCGCGCCTCGACGCCGATGTCCTCGGCGCCGGGCCGCTGCGTGAAGCGCTCGAACTCCCCGGGGTGAGCGACGTGCTCGTCAACGGCACCCGGGGTGTCTGGGTCGATCGCGGATGCGGCGTCGAACGGATCGCGCTCGACCTGGGCGGCGAGGAAGACGTGCGGCGACTCGCCGTGCGCCTCGCTGCCGCAGCGGGCCGGCGCCTCGACGACGCGAGCCCCTACGTCGACGCCGTCCTGCCCGGCGGGGTGCGACTGCATGCGGTGCTGCCGCCGCTCGTCGACCACGGCGCACACCTGAGCCTGCGTGTGCCGGGCGGCTTGCGAATCGGTCTCGGCGACCTCGTCGCCCGCGGCGCGATGGACGACGAGGTGGCCGCGCTGCTGCTCGCCCTCGTGCGGGCCAAGGTGTCCTTCGTCATCAGCGGTGGCACCGGAACGGGCAAGACCACGCTGCTCGCGGCGCTGCTGCGTCACGTGCCCCACGACGAACGCCTTCTCGTCGTCGAGGACGTACGGGAGCTCGCCGTCGAACACCCGCACGTGGTGCGACTCGAGGCGCGCTCCCCGAACGTCGAGGGGGTCGGCGAAGTGCCGCTGGCCGCGCTCGTGCGGCAATCCCTGCGCATGCGGCCCGATCGGATCGTCGTCGGCGAGGTGCGTGGCGCCGAGGTGCGTGAGCTCATGACGGCGCTCAACACGGGCCACGAGGGTGGGTGCGGCACCGTTCATGCCAACGCGGCGGCCGACGTGCCCGCGCGTTTCGAAGCGCTCGGCGCGCTGGCCGGCATGAGCCCCGAAGCAGTGCGCACACAGCTGCGGCCGGCGATCAGCGTCGTCATCCACGTCGAACGCGTCGACGGGATGCGCCGCGTCGCGAGCGTCGGGGTGATGGGGGGCGACCATCACGGCTTGCGGGTCGAGGCAGCCTGGCAGCGCGGTGTGCGCGCGGGTGCCTGGCCCGCTCTGTGCGACCTGGCAGGTGTGCGATGAACGTCATGACCTTGGCGCTCGCCGCTGCCGTCGCCGTCATCGCTTGGCCGGCTCGGGTGCAGGCTCTTCCGCGGGAGGACCGGCGGCCGGTGCGAGGGGTGCGGCGCCTGAGCAGCAGCGATCCCGAGGCCGAATGCCTGCAGCTCGTGGACGCTCTCGTCACGGTGCTGCGCGCCGGGTCGGCCGTCACGCCGGCCCTCATCATGGCGCTCGATGGTGTGGGGGCCACCTCGGCGGGTGGGAGCGCGACGAGTGCCGGGTGGCAGCGGCTGCGCCTCGAAGCGGTGCGCGACGGTGATGTCGTGCAGGTCTGGCGCGACCTCGGACGCTTGTGGCGCAGCGCCGCGTTCGAGGAGGTCGCCGCGGCCTGGCAGCTGTCGGCGCGGCACGGATGCCCACTCGCCGACGCGATGGAGGGTGCCGCCCGCAGTGTGCGAGCACGGCGCTCGCATCGTGCGTGCGTGGACGGTGCGACGGCGGGTGCGAAGGCAAGCACGTCGGTGCTGCTGGGCCTGCCGGTGCTCGGGGTGGGCCTCGGGATGCTGCTGGGCGTCGACATGCTCGGTTGCTACAGCGGCTTCTCCGGGCTGGTGACGCTGTGGCCCGGGATTGCGCTCATGTTCGTCGGGGCGCGGTGGTCGCGTCGCATGACGGCGTCCGCGCTCAAGGCACCGACCGAGGCGGCGACGTCATGACGGTGTGGGTGCTGGTGGCGGCGAGCGCCGCTGCGATGGCGTTGTGGCCGAGTTCGACGCGGGCCGAGCGGCCCGTCCTCGTCACGAGCGACGAGAGCGACACGGCGGATCATCCGTTGGCGGTCGCCTCCTCCATCGATCTGCTCGCCCTCGCACTGGAAGGCGGGGCGCCCGCCGTCGTCGCGCTCGAGGCCGTGGGAGCGGCGCAGCGGGGAGGGCCGTCGACGGAGACGGCGTTTCGGGATGCCGGCGGGCTCGAGCTGCCGAACAGCGCAGGCTCGCCGGGGAACGCGGCCGGTGGCGTCAGTACGGTCAGCCGCGTCGCGGCGGCGCTGCGCTGGGGCGTGGACGAACGTAGCGCTTGGGCGCTCGCGCCGCCCGTCTGGCGTCCCGTCGCGACAGCCTTCGAACTGGCCGGACGTTGCGGCGCGGCGCCGAGCTCGCTGCTGCGGCAGGCGGCCGACGACCTGCGTCGCTCCGAGGCCGAACGTGTCACGCAAGCGGGCGCGAAGGCCGGCGTGCGCATCGTCCTGCCGCTCGGCTTGTGCTTTCTGCCCGCCTTCATCCTCATCGCCATCGTTCCGCTCGTGCTCGGGCTCGTGAAACTGCCCGCCTGAGTGCCCACACACTCCGTCGCCGCCGGCGCCGGGACGTCCACTCCGGACGACAACCGCACCACCTTCAAGGAGACAACCATGATCGCCACCACCCGCCGTACCCGTGACGAGCTGCTGCGCCGCTGGCGCGCCGCGAGCGAAGCCGCCGAGCACGGCATGTCGACCGCGGAGTACGCCGTCGGCACCATCGCCGCCGTCGCGTTCGCCGCTGTGCTCATCGCCATCGTCAAGTCCGACACCGTCCGATCCGCGCTCGAGGGCATCTTCTCCTCGGCACTGTCGACGCGCTGACGGCGAGGGCGACGATGACCACGCGGGCGACGGCGCTGGGGGTGGCGAGGGCGACCTCGTCGCGGGCGACGCTCACGGCGACGAGTGCTCCATCGACTCGAACGGCTCGGCCTGCGGCCGGTCGGGCGTCGACGAAGCCTGCGTCCGCGACCATGGGATGCAATCTGCCCACATGGTTGCGCCGTCGTTGGTTGGTCGACGAATCAGGCATGGCTACAGCGGAATTCGCCGTTGCGCTGCCCGCCGTTGTTGTCGTCGTCTCGCTCGTCGTCGCCCTCACGCAGTTGTTGTTGACCCATCATCGGACGTGGAACGCCGCCTCCGTCGCCGCCCGTTCAGCCGCCAGGGGTGACGGCGACGACGCCGTACGTCGCGCCGTCGCCGCGACGGGCGTGCCGGCGACGTTGAGCGTCGCTCGCGACGGCGGGTGGGTGACGGTCTCGCTCGTCGCCCGCCCGCCGTCGCCCCTCGGCTGGGTGCTGCCCGATGTCACGGCCCGTGCGGTGGCCGCTCAGGAAGAGGGCCCATGATCTGGCGATCCCGACAGCCGCGTCTACCCCAGCACGGGTCGACGCGTTCGTCGCAGCCGTCCCATCTGTGGCGCCGGCTGCCGCGCGCGTGTCCACGGACGTGGTCGCGGTCGACCGCGCAAACACAAACACCGACACCGGCAAGGTCACGGACACCTGATCCGCGCGCACCTCGGACTCCGAGCGAGCGTGGTGGTGCGAGCGTCGTCATGGTGGGCGTCGTCGGGATGCTCGTCGCGCTGTTCGCGGGTGTCGCGACGTATGCGCGCATCGCCGTCGACGCCGAGCGCGTGAGGCTCGCGGCGGATCACGCGGCGCTGGCGGGTGCGTCCGTCGTGCTCGGCGCAGCGCGCCTGCCGGCAGGGGACGCCTGCGCGGCCGCCGGGCACAGTGCTCGCCTCAACGATGCGACGCTCACGACCTGCACCGAGTTGTCGACGGGGGTGCAGGTGACGGCGCGTCGTGCCTCGGCCCTCGGGCACGAGGTGACAGCGACCGCCCGAGCCGGCGCGCCCGAAGACCACTCGGCCAGACAGACGTCGGCACCCCCGTCGCCGGTGTCAGGGCCGCACTCGACGGGTCGACAACCGGCCTCAGCCACCCGCGAGGCGACGCGAGTCGTCGTCAGGCGCGTCGGCGAGGACGCACTCGAGCAGCGTGAGGGCGCCGGCCTTGTCGAGCGGGGAGTTGCCGTTGCCGCACTTGGGCGACTGGATGCAGGCCGGGCAGCCGTGTTCGCAGCCACAGGAGGCGATGGCGTCCTGTGTGGCGCGCAGCCACGTCGCCGCCCGTTCGTAGGCGCGCTCGGCAAAACCCGAGCCGCCGGGCAGGGCGTCGTAGACGACGACGGTGGGCATGTCCGTGTCGGGGTGCAGCGCGGTCGAGACGCCACCGACGTCCCACCGGTCTCCCTGCGCGACGAGCGAGATCAGCCCGATCGAGCAGTGCTCGGCCGCGTGCAGAGCCCCGGGCGCGCTCTCTGGTGTCACGCCGGCGTCGAGCAGGTGCTCCTCGGGAACCGTCCACCACACACCCTTCGTCATGAGGGTGCGCTCGGGCAGATCGAGCGGGTGCTCACCGATGACCTCGCCCGAGGGCAGCCGTCGCAGAAAGCTCGTCACCTGCGTGCGCACCCGAATGGTGCTGTAGTGGACGCCGACGGCACCCCATGTCTGCGACCGATCCTCCTCGAGGATGTCGAACGAGCTGACGGAGCGAGCCGCCGTCGACCACCCCGGGTTGCCGCGCACGACGTGCGCGCTGCCGTCGTCGAGGTCGAGGGACGTCACGACGAACGTGCGCCCTTGATGGACGTACACCGCGCCCGGGAAGACGCTCGAGTGGGCGCGCTCCCCGTCGACCGTGCCGAGCACGGCCCCGGTGCGCGACTCGACGATGCGCACGTCACTGCCGCCGTCGCCCCGCAACGAGACGTGGTCGCCGGGCCGGTCGTCGCGCGCCCAGTACCAGCCGCTCGGACGCCGACGCAGGACGCGCTGGGCGACGAGCGCCTCGACGAGCGGCCACATGTCCGCGCCGAAGAGAGCCTCGTCGGCGGCCGTCAGGGGCAGTTCGGCAGCGGCGCTCGCGAGCTGCGGCCCGAGCACGTACGGGTTGCTCGGATCGACGACGGTCGCCTCGACCGGGCGGTCGAAGAACACATCGGGATGATGGACGAGATAGGTGTCGAGCGGATCGTCGGCGGCGACGAAGACGGCGAGCGCGTCACGCCCCGAGCGCCCCGCCCGCCCGCTCTGCTGATGCAGCGACGCGACCGTCCCCGGCCACCCGGCGAGCAGGACGGCGTCGAGGCCGCTGACGTCGATGCCGAGCTCGAGCGCGCTCGTGGCGGCCACCCCGGCGAGGGTGCCGTCGCGCAGCCCGCGTTCGACGGTGCGGCGTTCCTCGGGCAGGTAACCCCCGCGATAGGCAGCGACGAGGTCGGGGTCGAACCCGTGGTTCCACAGGCGGTTTCGCGCCATGTCGGCCATCACCTCGACACCCACACGCGAGCGCGCGAACGCGAGCGTCTGCACGCCGCGCCCGACCAGTTCGCCGAACAAGTCGGCCGTTTCGGCGACGGCACTACGACGCCCGAGGTCTTCGAGAGTGGGGCCATCGTCCACGCCGCCTTCCTGGGCGGCGCCACGATCCTGGGCAGCGCCAGGAGCAGCCTGGGCCGCGCCGCCATCCCGCGCGGCGTCGCCATCCTCGTCGCTCATCCCATCTGTGGCTGCCGCCACGGCCCCACCCATGGCCTCTGCCGCGCCCGGGGGCGGGCCGGGCTCCCACAGCGCGAACGTCAGGGCTGGGCTCGGCGAGCCGTCGTCGGTGACGGCGTCGACGTCGAGGCCCGTCAGAGCGCGGGCGTGTGCGGCGGGTTCACCGGAGGTCGCGGAGGCGAGCACGAACGTCGGGTGGCTGCCGTAGCGCGCGGCGACACGGCGCAGACGTCGGATGACGCCGGCCGTGTGGGCGCCGAACACGCCGCGATAGACATGACACTCGTCGATGACGACGAGGCGCAGCGAGCGCCAGAAGATCGACCAGCGTTCGTGAGCGGGCAGCATCGAGTGGTGGAGCAGATCCGGATTGGTGAGGATGATGCCGGCGTGGTCGCGGATCCAGCGTCGCTCGTCCGGGGGAGTGTCACCGTCGAGCGTCGCGATGCGTGCACCCGGGATGGCGAGGGCGTCGAGGCGCGCGCGTTGGTCGGCGGCGAGCGCCTTCGTGGGCGAGAGGTAGAGCGTCGTGGCTCCGCGGATCGCCGCGAGCGCGCTGACGGGCGGGTCGCCGGGGCGGCGTGCGAAGTCGGCGCCGTCGACGGCAGCCGTCAGCATCGGCACCTGGTAGGCGAGCGACTTGCCCGAGGCGGTTCCGGTCGCGACGACGACGTGGCGGCGCTCGAACACGGCGTCGAGTGCGGTTCGTTGATGCGACCACAGATGGTGGATTCCCTTGCCCTCGAACGCAGCTCGAACCGCAGGCGCCACCGCGTCGGGCCACTCGGCGAGCGAGGCCTCACGAGCAGGGCGCGTGCGCACGTGGGTGACACCACCGGTGCCGGCGTCACGCAGCGCGTCGAGCCATTGCTCAGGGCCCGCGCCGTCAGTGCGCGTGACCGCAGAACTCATGCGCACCCTCCACCCTGGATCTCACCTCGAAGGAGATGAATGTGAAATCAACTTGCATTGACTTTTCGGCTTCCTGTGACAAAACTGAATCCCCAGAGAGCAGGCCTCGCCTGCGCCAGGATGAACCGTCGAGCAGCAGGAGCCCGGGCCGCGTGGAACTCAGAGTGAACCTTCGCCGGGACGAGGGCATCGCCGTCATCGCCTTCGCCGGGGAGGTCGACGTGTACACCGCCCCCGTTCTGCGGGACGCCATCTCGAAGGTACTCGCCGCCGGTGACAAGGCGATGGTCGTCGACATGAGCGAGGTCAGCTTCCTCGACTCGACCGGCCTCGGTGTGCTCGTGGGTCGCCTCAAGGCCGTGCGGATGCTCGAGGGGGTCATGCGGGTCGTCATCACCAATCCCCGGGTGCTCCGCAACTTCCAGATCACCGGCCTCGAGAAGATCTTCACCATCGATTCCACCGCCGCTGACGCCGTCGCGGCGGTCAAGGCGGGCGCCTGACGCTCCGCCGGCGCGCGCCGGTCCTCATGGGGTCGGTCCTCATGGGGTCGGCGGCGTTCACCAGGTCAACGTCATACTGGAGTCATGTCTTCCCCGGCTCCTCACGTCGACGATTCCACGCGCGATCAGCTCGCCGCTCTGCGCGCTGACCTCGCTGCGGCGCCCTACACCGTCGAGGCGGTCGCCGACGTCCTCGGCCCGAGTGCGTCGGCCGCGCTGCACCGCGAACAGCCGACGGCTGCTCGCCGCATCCTGGCCGACGACGACAGTCCTGTCGCGACGATGGTGGCACTGTTCACGCTCGGTGGGCGCATGAGTCCGGCGCGGATCGAGGCGGCCTTCCCCGCCGCGGGGGTCGACGGTCTCACGGCGCTCGGGCTGCTCGCCGACGACGACACCCTCGAGCAGATGCGCGGCGACGGGGGCGACCGCATTCTTGTTGCTACGTGCGACCTGCGCCCGTACGGCGACGAGACGTCGTCATGGTGGCTGGCATCGGATCTCTCGGAGATCGCGACGGGGCAGGTGCTCGAACCCGATCATGTGCTCGGCATCGGTGGCGCGTCGACGACCCTCGCAAGATGGACCCCGCGACGCACCGTCCGCACCGCCCTCGACCTCGGTACCGGCTGCGGTGTTCAGGCCGCGCACCTCGCGGGCCACGTCGAGCACATCGTCGCCTCGGACCTCGCGACACGCGCGCTCGCCTTCGTCTGCTTCAACGCCGCCCTCAACGATCTCGACGTCGAGGTGCTCGCCGGTTCGATGCTCGAACCGGTCGCCGGCCGCCGATTCGACCTCATCGTGAGCAACCCGCCGTTCGTCATCACGCCGCGTCGCCCCGGCATGCCCGAGTACGAGTACCGCGACGGCGGTGCGGTGGGTGACGCTGTCGTGCGCAACCTGGTTCGCGACGTCGGCGCCCACCTCGAACCCGGTGGTGTCGCACAGTTCCTCGGCAACTGGGAGATGCGCGACGGCGAGACGTTCGAAGACGTCTGGGAGCGATGGCTCGACGGCGTCGACCTCGATGCGCTCGTGGTGCAGCGCGAGGTGCAGGATCCGTGTGAATACGCCGAACTGTGGGCGCGTGACGGTGGCGCGCCCGTCGGGTCGCCCGAGTACGACGCCATGTACTCGGCCTGGCTCGACGACTTCGCGGCGCGCGGCGTCGAGCGCATCGGCTTCGGCATCATCACGCTCCAGAGGCCGGCCGAACCCCGTCCCCGGTTCACCGATCTGCTCGACGAGCGCGGCTCTGTCGACGCCGCCATGGGCCCGACGATCGACGCAGGTCTCGCCGCGCGGGCGTGGATGGCGCGTGTCGGAGACGACGCGGTGCTCGACTCGTTCTGGCAGGCCGCGCCGGACGTCACGGAGGAGCGTCACACGAAGCCCGGAGCGAGCGACCCGAGCGTCATCATGATCCGTCAGGGCGGCGGGTTCGGCATGTCGATCCAGGCCGACACCGTGCTCGCCGCGTTCCTGTCGGTCTGCGACGGATCGATGACGGCGCGCACGGCGCTGGAGGCCATCGCAACGCTCGTCGACGTGCCCGCTGACGACGCCGTCCGCGGCACGCTGCCGCTGCTGAAGCGCCTCGTCGCCAACGGTTTCCTCACCCGCGTCGAGCGCTGAGCACCTCTGCGATCCCTGTACCCTTCTGCGCTTTTCGTCCACATTCGAATGTGGACGAAAAGCGCAGAAGGGTACGTAGATCGCAGTTGAGTACGGCCGGGGCGTCAGGCCAGCTGCCAGCTGCGCTTGCTCAGGCCGTACCAGAAGCCGGCGACGGTGGTCTGCGCTGACGCCGACGCCGCTCCGTCCGGGTTGGCGGCGCCGAGCGCGACGTAGAGCGGTGCCCAGTGCTCGGTGCGCGGGTGCGCCTCATGGGCGGCGGGGGCCTTCGTCATGAAGTCGAACAGCGCGTCGAGGTCGCCGCTCGCCATCGTCTCGGCGGCCCAGTGGTCGAACTCCGACGACGGCGCTGGCGGGGCGTCGTCAGCGTCACCACTCGGACGGAACCACCGCAGGTTGTGGGTCGTGAACCCGGAACCGATGATGAGCGTCCCCGCGTCGCGCAGCGGCGCGAGCTTGCGGCCCAGCTCGAACAGCTCGACGGGGTCGAGCGTCGGCATCGACATCTGCAGGACGGGCACGTCGGCGTCGGGGAACATCTCGACGAGGGGGACGTACGCGCCGTGGTCGAGACCGCGTGATGGGTCCTGGTGCGCGGGCCGCTCGGGTGTGCCGACGAGGCGGGCCACCGATTCGGCGAGTTCGGGCGCGGCGGGCGCATCGTACGTCACCTCGTAGTACTTCTGCGGGAATCCCCAGAAGTCGTAGGTGAGCCCGGCGCCGCTCGTCGACGACACAGTGACGGGCGCATTCTCCCAGTGCGCCGAGACCATGAGGATCTGCTTCGGCTTGGGCAGTTCCTTGCCCCAGGCGGCCAGTTCGGCGGTCCAGGTCGCATCGTCCGCGAGGGGCGGCGCGCCGTGGCTGAGATAGGCGACGGGGAGTCGGTCGTCGGTGGCCTGTGTCGAGGTGCTCATACTGACGAAACTAGTTGACGTATCAACTTTATTCCAGTGGGTCCTCGAGTAGCCGAAACACCGCTCTCGGCCGTCCCGGACATTCCGCTCCGCCCTCGGGCGTCGGTGCAGGGCAGCGCTGTGGGTGCGGGGCCGGGGCGGCGTCACGCGGCCGGACCCGTCACGTCTGGGTCGCGGTGCCCCTCCCGCGTCGCGACGGAGGTGCTCCCGCTGCCCCACGACCGGCTGTCGGTCCCGTCGGGTACGGTCTAGACGACCGCACGCGAAGGCGACGACGAATCCGTGGCCCGTGCGCGAACCGAAGGAGCACCCCAGTGGCGTCAGGCAAGAAACTCGTCATCGTCGAATCGCCCTCCAAGGGCAACAAGATCGCGTCTTATCTGGGCAGCGACTACGTCGTCGATGCCAGCGTCGGGCACATCCGTGACCTGCCGACGCCGAGCGAGATGCCGGCCGACATGAAGAAGGGCCCGTACGGCAAGTTCGCCGTCGACGTCGACAACGGTTTCGCGCCGTACTACGTCGTCGACGCGAACAAGAAGAAGAAGGTCGCCGAGCTCAAGCGCGCTCTGAAGGACGCCGACGAGCTCTACCTCGCCACCGATGAGGACCGCGAGGGCGAGGCCATCGCGTGGCACCTGCTCGAGACGCTGAAGCCGAAGGTGCCGGTCAAGCGCATGGTCTTCCACGAGGTGACGAAGGAAGCCATCCAGCGCGCCGTCAACGACACGCGCGAGCTCGACATGCAGATGGTCAACGCGCAGGAGACGCGCCGCATCCTCGACCGTCTCTACGGCTACGAGGTGTCGCCGGTGCTGTGGCGCAAGGTGCGTGCGGGCCTGTCGGCCGGGCGTGTGCAGTCGGTCGCGACGCGCATGGTCGTCGAGCGTGAGCGTGAGCGCATGGCGTTCCGCGCCGCGTCGTACTGGGACGTCGAGGGCGAGTTCGAGGCGAAGTCGAGCCAGGCCTTCACCGCCAAGCTGACGGGCGTCGACGGCGAGCGGGTCGCCTCCGGCCGCGACTTCGGCGACGACGGGCGCCTCAAGAGCTCGGGCGTGCGCCACCTCGACGGTGCGGCGGCCGAGAAGATCGCTGAGGCGACGCGAGCCGGCCACGCCGAGGTAAGTGCCGTCAGCGAGAAGCCCTACTCGCGCAAGCCGAGCGCGCCGTTCATCACCTCGACGCTGCAGCAGGAGGCCAGCCGCAAGCTGCGTCTGGGCTCGAAGGACACGATGCGCGTCGCGCAGCGCCTGTACGAGAACGGCTACATCACGTACATGCGTACCGACTCGGTCGCCCTGTCCGAGCAGGCCATCAGCGCCGCGCGTCAGCAGGCGCGCGACCTGTACGGCGCCGAATACGTGCCGGACGCTCCCCGCCGATACGCGGGCAAGTCGAAGAAGGCGCAGGAGGCGCACGAGGCGATCCGCCCGGCCGGTGATCGCTTCCGCACGCCCGCCCAGGTCGCCGGTGAGCTGCGCGGCACCGAGTTCGCGCTGTACGAGCTGATCTGGAAGCGCACCGTCGCCTCGCAGATGGCGGACGCGAAAGGTTCGACGGCGTCGGTGAAGGTCGCCGTCGGGGTCGAGAGTTCGGGTATCGCCAAGCGCGCCGAGTACTCGGCGAGCGGCACCGTCATCACGTTCCGGGGCTTTCTCGCCGCCTACGAGGAGGGCCGCGACGCCGATCGTTACTCGAACGATGACGGCGAGCGTCGCCTGCCCAAGCTGTCCGAGGGTGTCGGCCTCGACGTGCTGCGCGCCGAGGCGTTGGGGCACGAGACGTCGCCGCCCGCGCGTTACACCGAGGCGACGCTGACGAAGGCACTCGAGGAGCGCGGCATCGGCCGCCCGTCGACGTACGCCGCGACGGTCGGCACGATCCAGGATCGCGGGTACGTGCGAACGCGCGGCAGCGCGCTCATCCCGACATGGCTCGCGTTCGCGGTGACGAACCTGCTCGAGACGCACTTCCCCAGCCTCGTCGACTACGACTTCACCGCCTCGATGGAGGAGGGGCTCGACCGCATCGCCGCCGGTGACGAGGAGCGCGCGGCCTGGCTCACGCGCTTCTACTTCGGCGACGAGGGTGAGTCGGCCGAGGGCCTCAAGCAACTCGTCGACGACCTCGGCGACATCGACGCACGCGAGATCTCCACCATTCCGATCGGCGAGGGTCTCGTCGTGCGCGTCGGGCGGTACGGGCCGTACGTCGAGGAGGAGGTGCCGAACGGCATCGACCCGGCGACGGGTGAGGTCAAGGAGGGCTTCGACCCCGAGAAGGTCGGCGAGAAGCCGCGGCGCGCGTCGATCACGGACGACATCGCGCCCGACGAGATGACGCCTGCGAAGATCCGCGAGCTGCTCGACGCCTCCGACGACGACGGCCGCGTCCTCGGCACCGACCCCGAGTCGGGCCACGAGATCGTCGCCAAGTCGGGACGCTACGGCCCGTACGTCACCGAGGTGCTGCCGGAGGTGACGCCTGCCGACGGTGAGAAGCCGAAGAAGAAGGCGGCGAAGCCGAAGCCGCGCACGGCGTCGCTGTTCAAGGACATGGATCTCGCGACGATCGAGCTCGACACCGCCCTCAAGCTGTTGTCGCTGCCGCGCGTCGTCGGCGTCGTCGAAGAGAAGGCGACGGCCGAAGACGGAACGGAGACGACGAAGCAGGTCGAGATCACCGCGCAGAACGGGCGCTACGGGCCGTACCTGAAGAAGGGCACCGACTCGCGCTCGCTCGAGAACGAGGCGCAGCTGTTCACGATCACGCTCGAGGAGGCCGAGGCGATCTACGCCCAGCCGAAGCAACGTGGCCGCGCCGCCGCGAAGCCGCCGCTCAAGGAGTTCGGCGCCGACCCGACGTCCGGCAAGCCCGTCGTCGTCAAGGACGGCCGCTTCGGCGAGTACGTCACCGACGGCGAGACCAACGCGACGCTGCGCAAGGACGACGACGTCGAGACACTGACGGCCGAGCGGGCCTACGAGCTGCTCGCCGAGAAACGCGCCAAGGGCCCCTCGACGCGCAAGAAGGCCGCCAAGAAGTCGACGAAGAAGGCTGCGACGAAGAAGACCGCCGCCAAGAAGACGACGACGAAGAAGACCGCTGCGAAGAAGACGACGGCCAAGAAGGCCTGACGACTCGCAGCAGCGTCATGACACCCCGGTTCGAGTGTTGCTCGAGCTGGGGCATCCGCTGTCAGCGGATGAACGCGTCGAACGCGGCGATGCTCGCGTCGCATGCGGCGGCGTCACCGTCAGGGGTGGCGAGGTCGGTGAAGAGGTGGCCTTCGCCGGGTGCGACGACGTCGTCGAACGGCGCGCCCGAGGCGGTGACGGCGTCGCGCAGCGCGGTGACGTCGGGTTCGCTGATGAACGGGTCGACAGCATGGCGATGCACCTGGACGGGGACGCCGTTCCATGTTCCGTCGCGCGGCGCCTCGACGTTGTGCAGGAGCACAGCGGCACGCGCGTCGGGCCGCTTCGCCGCGAACGCCTGAGCGAAGAACGCGCCGAGCGAGAAACCGGCGAGGACGGCGTCGGCGGGCGCGTCGTCGAGTGCCGTGCGCGCACGATCCATGAGGGCGCGAACGCCCCCGGCGTCGCGGTGGGCGAGCCCGTCGGCGGTCGAGTCGAACACGTGCCCGTCGTAGTAGTCGGGGGTGACGACGATGTGGCCGAGGCCGCGCAGGGCGTCAGCGAAGTCGAGGACGGCCGTGCGCAGGCCGAGCGCTGAGTGGAACAGGACGATGCGAGCCATGGACCCAGTGTCGTTCTTGAACGTGTTCAAAACATGCGAGGATGGGTGAGAGATGCGACGCCGATGGGCGCGGCAGGGCGACCGGGAGAGACATCGTGGCGAAGATGCTCGGCGCAGGAATGACGGGGGCGGGCGCGTCGAGCGCCGGCTCGCTTTCGGGGTCGCGAACGTCCGTGTGGCACACGGGCGGGCGGGCCGCCGTCATCGGTGTGGGGTCTGTGGCGGCGGGTTTCGTCGTCTCGTTGATCGCTGTCGCCGTCGCCTGGGTCCCCGGCCCTGCCGATGCCTACTCGCCCGCAAACTGGCTGAGTGACGCCGGGCTGGCGCTGGCGCTGCCGTGCGCCGTCATTGCGTGGGGCCTCGCGGCGTGGTCGTTGCACCTGACACGGGGGCTCACGATGGGGGCGCGGCAGTTCTCGCTCGTGCTGTGGGGCGCGGCGACGCCGTGCGTCTACGGCTTTCTCGCGATGCTCTCGTTCGGTGTGTTCGGTGGCGACTGGGTCGGTGGCGGGCTCTTCTGGTCGGCGACGACCCTGATCGGCTTCTGCATCTGGTTCGTCACGTTGACGCCGATGTTCATCATGCTCATCGCACGGCCTCTGCTCTCGCGCGACCCGGCGACGGTGCCCGTCTCGCCCGGGGCCGCTGCGGTGAACGGTCGTGACGAGCGCGACGAGGACATCGAAACCGGGATGATTGGCGCGCGCGCCTGCCTGCGAGAGGTCTTTCGGCGCGAACCTTGACCCTGACGTGACGTGAGGCGATGGAGTGAGGTCATGACCGACGAACTGACGGTGGGGCAGGTGGCGGCACGTTTCGGCGTCACCGTCCGCACGCTGCATCACTACGACGCGATCGGGCTCGTGCGTCCGAGCGAACGTGGCTGGAACGGATACCGGCTGTACACGCCGGCGGACGTGCAACGCCTCGCTCGGGTCGTGCTGCTACGGCGCCTCGAGATGCCGCTCGCGGACATCGCCGAGGCGCTCGACGAACCGGCCGTGCTGGCGGCACTCCTCGTCGAGCACAGGGAAGCGGTCATGGCCAGGCGCGACGAGCTCGATGCGCTGGTCGACGCGATCGACACCGCACTCACATCGGAGGCAACCATGAGCAAATATCAGATCAGCAGCGCCGAGATGAAGGAGATCTTCGGCACCGGATACGACGAGGCGTACGACGTCGAGGCGCAACAGCGTTGGGGTGGGACGGAGGAATTCGCAAAATCCCGGCGCCGCGCCAAGAGCTACGACAAGGCGACCTGGCATCGCATCAAGGCCGAGTCGGACGAGGTGTTGGCGGCATTCGCCACGGCGATGCGTGACGGCGCGGCACCCGGCAGCGCGCAGGCCGACGCCGCAGTTCAGGCGCACCGCGACCAGATCGAACGCTGGTTCAATCCGGTGCCTCTGCCGATGCTCCGGGGGATGGGCGCCATGTACAGCACCGACCCACGCTTCGCGCAGACCTACGACGACGTCGAGCCCGGCCTTGCCGCGTACGTCACGGAGGTGATCGCCGCCTACTGTGACAGCCGGGGCTGACGGTCGACGCGCGTCCCTCTCGCCGGGGCCGTGCTGGCGGCGGGCGTGGACCGCTGCCCGACTTTTGTGCATCTGCACGAGGAATGTGCCGCATATTCCTCGTGCAGATGCGCAAAAGTCGCGCAGCTGGCAGGCGGCGCTTGTCGCGACCCGTACGGTGGCCCAGCGACGCTCCCCCGCAGGCGATTTCCGCGAGTTTCCGGGGTTGTCGGACGCACTGGGTAGGGTGAGCGCCATGCCCGACGACCTGCGCCTCGACGTCGAAACGCTGCGCGCCTCGAGTGACGTCACCAGCGACGCCACGACCGACGCCGTCGCAGATGTCGACGCCAACACCAAGGGCGCACCAAGCGTCAGCACCGCAGCCGGCGACGAGGTCGCGGCCGACGCTGCCGCGCACGGGCTGTTCGTCACGTTCGAAGGTGGTGACGGCGCGGGCAAGACGACGCAGATCGAGCGTGCCGCTGCGTGGCTGCGTGAACTGGGCCGTGAGGTCGTCATCACGCGTGAACCGGGCGGTACCCCGCTGGGCGTGGAGATCAGGCGGCTCCTGCTCCATGGCGACGACGTCGCGTCGCGCGCCGAGGCCCTGCTCTACGCCGCCGACCGGGCGCACCACGTCGAGACGCTCGTGCGACCGGCCCTCGCGCGCGGTGCGGTAGTGCTGCAGGATCGCTACATCGACTCCTCGATCGCCTACCAGGGCGCCGGTCGTGCGCTGGCCGCCGACGACGTCGAGTCCATCTCACGCTGGGCGACGCGCGGGCTGACGCCGGACGTCACGGTGCTCATCGACGTCTCGCCCGAGGTCGCGCGCGAACGTCGCGGCGCGCGCGGTGCCGAAGACAGGCTCGAACGCGAGGCCGACGACTTCCACACCCGCGTGCGCGAGCACTTCCTCCGCCTCGCCGCGCGCGACGAGGCGCGCTACCTCGTCCTCGACGCCGGCCGCTCGCGCGACGACCTCACCGCCGCCGTCCGCACACGACTCGAGCAGCTCCTCGAGAGCGACAGGACGCGCGCATCAGGCGGTCCCTCATGAGTGACGTCGCGACGACCCGCCGGGTGCCGGGCGTCGGCGAGGGCGTATGGCGTGATCTCGTCGGTCAGCAGGAGGCGGTGCGCACGTTGAGCGAGGCCGTCGGCGACGCCCGTCGCATGACGCATGCGTGGCTCATCACCGGCCCGCCCGGCTCGGGCCGTTCCAACGCGGCTCGTTCGTTCGCTGCCGCGCTCGAGTGCCCGCAGGGCGGGTGCGGGAAGTGTCGCGAGTGCCGGACGACGATCGACGGCTCCCACGCCGACGTGCAGATCGTCTCGACGAGCGGCCTCACGATCCAGGTGCGCGAAGCGCGCGATCTGGCGTTGCAGGCGCAGTCGTCGCCGACGGTCGGGCGCTGGCGCGTCATCGTCATCGAGGACGCCGACCGTCTCACCGAACGCGCCGCCGACGCGCTGCTCAAGGCGCTCGAAGAACCCGTCCCGCGCACCGTGTGGCTGCTGTGCGCGCCGAGCGTCGAGGACGTCATCGTGACGATCCGCAGCCGTTCACGCCACGTCCGCCTGCGCATCCCGCCGCCCGACGACGTCGCCGAACTGCTCGTGCGCCGCGACGGCGTCGACCCCGCCATGGCGGCGTACGCGGCACGCGCGGCGCAGTCGCACATCGGCATCGCGCGGCGCCTGGCGCGTGACGAGGGGGCGCGCATCCGGCGGCGCGAGACGATCCTGGTCGCGCTGCGTATCCGCGGGCTCGGCGACGCCATGAAGGCGGCAGCTGATCTCGCCTCGATCGCCGAGGACGAGTCGGGTGCATCGTCGGGGGAGCGCAACGCCGCCGAGAAGGCCAAGCTGATGGAGCAGCTCGGCGCCGACCCGAGCGCGCGCACGCAGCCGCCCCACGTGCGCTCGGCGATCAACCAGCTCGAGAAGGAGCAGAAGACGCGGGCGACGCGTTTCGGTCGTGACGTCATCGACCGCGCCCTCGTCGATCTCGCCTCGATGTATCGCGACGCGCTCGTGGTGCGCTGGGGCGATCCGGTGCCGCTCGTGAACGCCGACATCGTCGACGACGTCGGCCGGCTCGCGCGCGCGTTCACCCCCGAAGGGCTGCTGCTCGCGCTCGACGCCATCAGCACCGCGCGTGAGCGCATCGCCGCCAACGTCCCCCCGCTGCTGGCCCTCGAAGCCATGTGCATCTCGCTCGAACTGCCCTCATGAGGCAGCCGGATAGGAGTCGCCCCGTGAAGAACATCGCGCGCTCGCGCCTGACGCAGGTGGCCGCGCTCGCGGCTGCGTCGATGCTCGCCGTCGGTGGGTGCAGCACGTCGTCTCCCACCTCGTCGGCGTCGTCGGACTCATCGGGCGGCGGCGCTGCGTCCGCCTCGTCGGCCGCGGGAACGGCCGCGACCGGTCCGCTCAGTGCGTTCTACACGCAGAAGCTCGACTGGAAGAGCTGCGACGATGGCGAGTGCGCGAAGCTGCGCGTGCCCATCGACTACGCGAAGCCCAGTGGCCCGAGCATCGAGGTCGCCGTCAACCGCATGAAGGCGACGGGGACGAAGAAAGGCTCACTCGTCGTCAACCCCGGCGGCCCCGGTGGCTCGGGCGTCGACTATGCCGCGGCGGCTGACCAGATCGTCAGCAAGTCGGTGCGCGACAGCTACGACATTGTCGGGTTCGACCCGCGCGGTGTGCAGCGTTCGGCCGCGATCACGTGCGTCGACGACGCGACGCTCGATCAGTTCATGGGTTCCGACCCCTCACCCGACGACAAGAGCGAGCAGAACGCGCTGCTGGCCGGCGACAAGAAGCTCGCCGACGCGTGCAAGAAGAACGCCGGCCCGCTGCTCGGCCACGTCAGCACCGAGGAGGTCGCGAAGGACATGGACGTCCTGCGTGCGGCTCTCGGCGAGCAGAAGTTGAACTTCCTCGGCAAGTCGTACGGCACGATGCTCGGCGCGACGTACGCCGACCTGTTCGCGAAGAACGTCGGGCGCATGGTGCTCGACGGCGTCCTGCCGCCCGATCTGACGATGCAGCAGATCAACGAGGGGCAGGCGACCGGCTTCGAGAAGGCGCTCGACGCCTACCTCGCCGATTGCGTCTCGGGCGGCAAGTGCCCGCTCGGGTCCGACGCCGCGTCCGCGAAGAAGAAGCTGCAGACCTGGCTCGCCGGCCTCGACGCCAAACCCATCAAGGCGAGCGGCGACAAGCGCCTCAGCACCCTGACGGAGGGCTGGGCGATCAACGGAATCGCCGCGTCGCTCTACGACCAGGCGAAATGGGGTGAGCTGACGCAGGCGCTGCGCAGCGCACTCGGTGGTGACGGCACGCAGCTGCTCAGCGCGGGCAAGAGCTACGCCGAGCGCAACGACGACGGCACGTACCAGAGCAACATGATGCAGGTGCTCAACGCCGTGACGTGCCTCGATCGGCCGGCGCCGACCGGCGGCGTGGCCGAGTACGAGAAGGACGCGGAGGCGTTCTCGAAGAAGGCGCCGACGTGGGGCCGGCAGATGGCGTGGGCCGGCGCGGTGTGCGCCGACTGGCCGGTCAAGACCACGGGCAGACCGCACGAGGTGAAGGCGGCCGGGTCGGCGCCGATCGTCGTCCTCGGCACGACCCGTGACCCCGCGACGCCGTACGAGTGGAGCGAACGCCTCGCCGGTGAACTGCAGAACAGCCGTTTCATCAGCTACGACGGTGACGGCCACACCGCCTACGGGCGCGGCTCCCAGTGCGTCGACGATGCCGTCGACCACTACCTCGTCGACGGCTCCGATCCTGCGAAGAAGACCACCTGCTGAATCGGGCTGACGGCGCGTCCTAGGCCGTGCGCACCGAGCCGCCGTAGGCGCCCAACCATGGGGAGGCGCCGCGGCTGCTGGGGTTGGTGCCCCCTTGGGCAGCGAGCGGGCGGGATTGGCGCCCCCCGCGCCGCTCGTGTAAAGTTTTGCCTCGCTGCCGGAGATATCCGATCAGCGGTTGCCGCTTTAGCTCAGTCGGCCAGAGCGTCTCACTCGTAATGAGAAGGTCGTCGGTTCGATTCCGACAAGCGGCTCCGAAGAAAGGCCCCCGAAGAGTCGGGGGCCTTTCGCGTGCCCGGGCCCGGCCGACGATACGGCCCGCCCACGACAAGCACCGGCACCGCGGCGAGCGCCGTGCCGTCCGTCGCAGGTCAGTGCTCGAAGTCGTCGTCGCGGAACTCGCCGTCGGGGCGCACGTCGTCGCGGGCGAGGTCGTTCTCACGACCGCGGAGTTCGACGCGGCGGATCTTGCCCGAGATCGTCTTGGGCAGTTCGGCGAACTCGAGTCGGCGCACGCGCTGCCACGGCGCGAGGCGCTCGCGGGCGAAGGCGAAGATGCTCTCGGCGGTCACCGCGTCCGGCGAACTGCCTTCGATGAGAACGAGATACGCCTTCGGGACGGCGAGTCGCACGGCGTCGGGGGCGGGCACGATCGCCGCTTCGGCGACGGCAGGGTGCTCGATGAGCACCGACTCCAGCTCGAACGGGCTGATCTTGTAGTCGCTCGCCTTGAACACGTCGTCGGTGCGCCCGATGTAGCTGATGTACCCCTCGTCGTCGATCGCGGCGACGTCGCCCGTGTGGTAGAAACCGCCCGCCATCGCGTCGGTGTTGCGGGCCTCGTCGCCGAGGTAACCCGTCATGAGTGGCAGGGGGTGGGCGGCGAGGTCGAGGCAGATCTCGCCCTCACCGGCGCCGTCGAGCCGTTCGCCGCTCAGCGGGTCGACGATGACGACGGGCACGCCCGGCAGCGGGCGTCCCATCGACCCGGGCTTCACCGCCGAGCCGGGCGTGTTGCCGACGGCGGCCGTCATCTCCGTCTGGCCGTAGCCGTCGCGGATCGTCAGGCCCCACGCCCGTTCGATCTGCGTGATGACCTCCGGATTGAGCGGTTCACCCGCGCCGATCAGTTCGCGCAGCGCGCCGCGCCCAACGGTCAGGTCGGCGTTGATGAGCATGCGCCACACCGTCGGCGGCGCACAGAACGTGGTCACCTCGCGGGCGCGCAGTTGCTGCAGCAGGGCGGCGGGGGAGAAGCGCGTGTAGTTGTAGACGAAGATCGTCGCCTCGCCGATCCACGGCGCGAAGAAGCACGACCATGCGTGCTTCGCCCATCCCGGGCTCGAGATGTTGAGGTGGACGTCACCGGGGCGCAGACCGAGCCAGTACATCGTCGACAGGTGACCGATCGGGTAGGAGGCCTGCGTGTGCTCGACGAGCTTGGGGCGACTCGTCGTGCCCGAGGTGAAGTAGTACAGCAGCGGATCGCCCGGCGCGGTCCCCGGGTGCTCGGTGGGCGGGACGTCGCCGACGCGGCGATACGCCCCGTGCAGGTCGGACCACCCGTCCGCCGCGCCGACGCTGAGCCGCGTGTACTCGCCCGGCACGCCCGAGAACTTGTCGACGTCGCCCGCGTTGGCGACGACGTGCCGCACCCCGCCGCGCGCGATGCGGTCGCGCAGATCGGCGGGCCCGACGGCCGTCGTCGTCGGCATGATGATCGCGCCGAGCTTCATGACGGCGAGCATGAGATCCCACAGTTCGATCTGGTTGCCGAGCATGAGGACGACAGGGTCACCGCGCCTCACGCCCTGCTCTGCGAGCCACGTGGCGACGGCGTCGGAGCGGCGCGCCATCTCGTCGTACGTCACCTCGAGCGACGAACCGTCCTCCTCGACGATGACGATGGCCGTGCGGTGGTTGCCGCGCGCGATGGCGTCGAACCAGTCGATCGCCCAGTTGAACCGTTCGCCGACGTCGGGCCAGGTGAACGTCGCCACGGCGTCGTCATGGCGTCCGCGCAGCTCGAGGAGTGTGTCGCGCGCGGCGCGGTAGGCCTCGGTGGGGGAGGGATCGGAGCCGGTGGTCGTCATGAGACGACATTGCCAAACACGACCAGGGTTACTGCGCGGTACGTGTGAAGTGGGTCACTTTCACAACCACCCGTTCTCCTGCGCGATGCGGACGGCGTCGGCGCGGGTGCGTCCGCCCGTCTTGCCGATCGCCGACGACAGGTGGTTGCGCACGGTGCCCTCCGACAGGAAGACGGCGCGTGCTCGCAGCACGCGTCGAGCACCTCGTCACCCCGCCCGACCTCGGCGACGACCTCGAGGTCGCTCTCCAGATCGAGCAGTGCCGCGAGCGCGCCACGCACCATCGCCCGATCGTCGGCGATGAGAAGTCGGATCGTCATGGTCGGCCTTTCGTCGATGCTGGGGTCGATTCTCGGATGGTCAGCGCGCCCGCACGACGAGGGCAAAACCGGGGTCGCTGCCCGTCTCGACGACCGCGCCGACGGGCGCGGCGCGCTCACGCAGTCCGGCGAGGCCGTTGCCGTCGCTGGGTCCGCACGGCGCGCCGCGTCCGTCGTCGACGACCGAGACGGGTGGGTTCGGGGGTGACGTCGACGTGCGTGGCCCCGCTGCGGCGGATGACGTACGTCGCCGCCTCGCGCACTGCCCAGGCGAACAGTTCGCGCGGGTCGGGCGCGACGTCGTCGACGCTGCACGGCAGGTCGGCCCGGATGCCGGCGTCCGTGAACGCCCTTCGCGCGCGGGTCGATTCGCCCGACAGCGACATCTCGCGATAGCTCGAGACGGTCGTGCGGACGTCGGCGAGGGCGCTGCGTGACAGCTGCTCGACCTCCGCAATCTGCACCTTCGCCTTCTCGGGTCGACGTCGACGCCCGAGACTTCATTGATCGCCTCGACGAGTGTCATGACCGCGTCGGACAATGTCGCGCTCACGCACCGGCCGCCACCTGCTGCGCGGATGTCGCTGCTCGAGCCGTCGGCGACGATCTCGCCGTCACGCATGACGACGACGCGGTCGGCCCACGCGTCGGCCACTTGGAGGTAGTGGGTGGCGAACAGGATCGTCCGGCCGCGCGCGACGGCCGCGTGCGGCGTCATGCCGAAGACGCTGACGCCGCCCGTCGTCGGTTCGCTCAGACCGAGGACCATGTCGATCGTCGTCGTCTGCCCGCACCGTTGGGGCCGAGGAACGCGACGACCTCGCTGGGCGCGATCTCGAGGTCGACCCACGGACGGCCTCGACGCGCCCGTGCTGGGCCGGGGAAGGTCTTCGTCACGCCGGTAAGGGTGGTGGCTGCGTTGTTCATGCCTCGAGCCTCGCCGCGACGACGCGTGCGGGCCTCGGGCGGACGTCACGACCGCGCCATGACAAGTGTCACGAGTCGACGCTGCGGCGGCGGCCGGCCGTCAGTATCGGCGGTTCAGGGGTCACGCTTCACCGCGAGATCGCGCGTGACAGAGTGAAGGCATGCCCAGTTCGCCGACGAAACCGACGCGTAGCCCTGTGACGAAGGCGGGCGCGGGCACCGCTGTCGGCTGGATGAGTGTCGCCGCCGTCATCACGATCCTCGTGACGCGCGGGTACCTGCTCGCGACGGGCTACCCCCAGGTCGGCGGCGAGATCTTCCACATCGCACACGCCGTGTGGGGTGGGTTGCTGCTCATGATCGCGTTGACGCTTGTGCTGTCCCTGGCCAATCGGTGGGCGACGGCGTTCGCCTCGATCGCGGGTGGCATCGGCATCGGGTTGTTCGTCGACGAGATCGGCAAGTTCATCACGAAGGACAACGACTACTTCTTCCCTCTCGCCGCGCCCCTGTGCTACGCGATTCTCGCGGCGCTCGGGGTGGCCGCGATGCGGGTGGGCTCGCAACGGCCGCCCCACGCTCGCAATCACCTCTACGCCGCGCTCGAACTCATGAAACCGGCGGCTGACGGGCCGCTCACGCGCAGCCAGGTCGAGACGATCGAGGGTCACCTCGACGCCGTCAGGCGCGACGAGCCGACGGGGCAGGAGCGCGCCATCGCCGAGGGGCTGGCGCAGGCTCTCGACGTGGCGCGAAGCCAGGCCGTCCCCGATGACGAGCGTCGCGTCGGGCGGATGATGGAGCGTCTCGACGCGGTCGAGGAGCGGCTGCTGCCGCCGAGCCGTCAGCGCAAGCTGAGCCGTCTCGCGCTGGGCGTGCTCGCTGTCGTCGGTGTCTTCGCCGGTCCGGGCCTGTTCGTCTACTCGCTGTGGCAGGCCTACGGCCCGGACGCCGTCAGCGGCCACAACAGTCTCCTCGGCGACCACCCGGGCAAGGTCGCGTGGACGGCCGCGAGCGTCGCCGCGCTCATCGGCACCGTCGCCGCGTTCTTCGCCTGGCGAGCGGTGAAACGACTCGGTGACGACAGCAGCAGCCTCGCCGACGGCGCCCGCTGGGGCATCGCGGCGCTGTTGCTCATGCTCGGCGGCGTCAATCTGCTCAACGCCTACTTCAACCAGTTCCTCGTCTTCATCAATGCATGCCTCGAGGCGGGCGTCGTCGGGCTGCTCGCCCGCGTGAAGAGCCGCGCCGACAAAGCCGCGAAGACGTTGGGGCACGACCACTCCTGACGGCGGCCGGACTCCGTGGTCGCGCGCTTGCACGCACGAACAGAGACGGTTGGGCGCACCTGCCCGACACGCCCGCGGGCCGACGGTGTCAGCCCTGGGACGGCTCGCGTTCGCCGACCGGCTGGCGCGCGAACCACGCCGCGAGAATGGCGCCCGAGACGTTGTGCCACACCGAGAACACGGCCGACGGCAGCGCGGCCAGCGGCGAGAAGTGCACCTTGGCCAGCGTCGCGGCGAGGCCGGAGTTCTGCATGCCGACCTCGAACGCGAGCGCGCGGCGCGCCTTCACGTCGAGGCCCGCGAACCGTGCGGCGAGGTAGCCGAGCAGCAGCCCGAAACCGTTGTGCAGCACGACGGCGAGGAAGACGATGCCGCCGACCTTCGCGAGCTTTCCGGCGCTGCCGGCGACGACGATCGCGACGATCCACGCGATGACGAACGCGCTGATCCACGGCAGCGCGGGCGCGATGGCGCGTACGCCCTCGTCGCGGATGACGAGCCTGACGACGACGCCGAGCACTATCGGCACGAGCACCGTCTTGACGATGTCGACCATCATCGACCCCGCATCGACGTGCAGGTACGACCCGGCGAGGAACGCCGTCAGCAGGGGTGTGACGACGGGAGCGACGAGCGTCGAGACCGTCGCGACGGAGACGCCGAGGGCGACGTCTCCCTTCGACAGGAACGTCATGACGTTCGACGCCGTCCCGCTCGGCGCGCAGCCGACAAGGATGAGCCCGACGGCGAGCTCGGGGGAGAGGTTGAGTGCGTGCGCGATGATCCAGCCCGCTCCCGGCATGATGACGTAGTGCGCGGCCAGCCCGATGAGCACGGCCCACGGGCGGCGCAGGACGGCGGCGAAATCGCGCGGCGTCAGCGTCAGCCCCATCGTGAACATGACGACGCCGAGCAGGTACGGCACCCACGACGCGTGTGACGTGAACGTCGACGGGCTGTTGTACCCCCACAACCCGGCGATGATGACGACGATCGGCAGCACCGTCACCGCGATCATGGCGGCGCGACGCTGCGCGGGCGTCTCGACGGCGTCGGCGCCGCTCGTCGAGTGGGTGGTCGCTGAGTCGGTGGTCACCGAGTCGGTGGTCGCGGGAGTGGGGTGCTGCTCGTTCGTCACATTCGTCAGAGTAGAGGCGGGCGCCGACAGCAGTTGGCGATGTTCACGCAGCGGGTCCAGCCGTGCCGACGGTGCGAGGTGGGGGGCGCGAAAAGCGTTGCCGCCGGGGCCCGCTCAGAGCATCGTGGCTGCGGCGGGGTCGCTCGCATGCGTAGAAGCGACGCCGGGCAACATCGAGAACCGAACTAAACTGGCGTCACCATGACGTCCCACACCGCCGCGCCCGTTGACACGCCCACCTCGAAACTTGTCGCCCCGCTCGGTGGGCGACGCGCCTGGGCGATCTGGACCGCGGCGGTGAGCGTCTACGTCCTCGCCGTGTTCCACCGCACGTCGCTCGGCGTCGCGGGCATCCTCGCGGCGCAGCGCTTCGGGATCTCGAGCGGACAACTCGCGACGTTCGCGATGGTGCAGTTGCTCGTCTACGCCGTCATGCAGGTGCCCGTCGGCGCGATGCTCGACCAGTTCGGTTCGAAGAAGCTGCTGGCCGCCGGAACGCTGACGATGACGCTCGGGCAGGCGTGGTTCGCGTTCGCGTCGACGTTCGCGCAGGGCATTGGCGCGCGCGTCCTCGTCGGCACGGGCGACGCGATGATCTTCGTGTGCGTCCTGCGCATCGCGGCGTTGTGGTTCCCGGTGCGACGCGCGCCGATGGTCACGCAGATCACCGGGTTCGCCGGCCAGCTCGGCTCGCTCCTCGCGGCAGGGCCACTCGCCGTCAGCCTGCACAGCCTCGGGTGGCGCACGACGTACCTCGGCGCGGCGGCGTTCGGCGTCGTCCTCGGCGTCGTCATGTGGTTCGTCGTCATCGACTCGCCGACGCACGACGAGCGCCGCGACTCGATCCGCCTGCGCGCCGTCGGGCAGACACTCGCGCAGGTGTGGCGCGAGCCCGGCACGAAGCTCGGCCTGTGGGCGCACTTCACCGCGCAGTTCTCGATGAATGTGTTCATGCTGCTGTGGGGTTTCCCGTTCCTGACGAAGGGGCAGGGCCTGTCCGAGGGTGCCGCCAGCACGCTGCTCAGCATCATGGTCGTGACGATCATCGTCACGAGCCCACTCATGGGCACGTTCACCGCCCGCTTCCCGCACCGACGCTCGGTCGCCGTGTTCGCCGTCGTTCTCACCGTCATCACGCTGTGGACGATCGTGCTGCTGTGGCCCGGCCGTGCACCGTTGTGGTTGCTCGTGCTCCTGTGCATCGCAATGGCGTTCGGCGGACCAGGCTCGATGGTCGGCTTCGACGTCGCCCGCTCGTTCAACCCCGCCGCACGCATCGGCAGCGCCAACGGCATCGTCAACGTCGGCGGCTACGCCGCGTCCGTGACGTGCATCGTCCTCATCGGCCTCGTGCTCGACCACGTCGCCCCCGGCGGCCCGGCGACGTACGACGTCGAGGCGTTCCGCAAGGCGATGAGTGTGCAGTACCTCGTGTGGGCACTGGGCCTGGCGATGATGTGGCACTACCGCCGCCGCACCCACGACGTCGTCCTCGCCGACGACGACTACGCGCACCTGCGCGCGGGCGTCTCCCGCCGCCGCACCGAGCGCGCCGGGGCGGCCGAACACCGAGGTGCTACCCGCGCGTAAGCCCCTCCGCCGTCGCGAGCCTGTGCCAGGGTGGCGGAATGAACGAGTTGAGCAAGGGAGCCAACGCGCCCCTCGGCGGCACCGGCCTCGCCATCACGGTCGTCGGCACCCAGCCGGGCACGGTCGACCTCATGGTGCTGCAACTGACCGCAGACGGGGTCGTGCGCACCGACGACGACTTCGTCTTCTACAACCAGCCCCGCTCACCCGAGGGCGCGGTGCGTCTCGACGGTGGTGACATCACCGTCGACCTGTCCGCACTCCCGCCGCAGACCGAACGTCTCGCGGTCGCCGTCGCGATGGACGACGCGGCGCCGGGGTCGCTCGCCTCGTCCCCGCAGCTCGCCGTCACGATCGACACGCACGGTGAGCGATACGCCGTCACCGCAACCGGATTCACGAGCGAGCGCGCGGCGGTGCTCGTCGAGATCTGCCTGCGAGGCGGCGCCTGGAAGGTGCGCAACGTCTCCGCAGGATGGGACGGCGGGCTGCCCGCGCTCCTGCGCGAGCACGGCGTGAGCGTCGAGAACGACACGCCTCAGACGCCCCTCGCGGCCGCCTCGACAGCTGGACCGCTCCCCGCCACGCCTCCTGTGGCTGCGCCTCCTGTTGCTGCGCCGCCTGCCGCTGCGCCGATGCCGTCGTCGAGCGGCCCGGTCGATCTCGGCAAACGCACGGGGGCGATCAGCCTGACGAAGGGGCAGCGTGTCTCGATCGAGAAGTCGCCCGTCATCACGGCTCGCATCGAGTGGCCGGCCGCCACCGACTACGACGTCTTCGCTCTCGTGCGCTACGCCGACGGCCACGACGAGACGGTCGCGAC
The DNA here is from genome assembly GCF_044909235.1 of Dermacoccus sp. GAS27A. NCBI lineage: Bacteria > Bacillati > Actinomycetota > Actinomycetes > Micrococcales > Dermacoccaceae > Dermacoccus > Dermacoccus sp. GAS27A. The sequence continues at coordinate 143,787 of NZ_JBIYDW010000007.1, forward strand.
GTTCGGGACCAAGGAGCAGCCCCATGCCACGCAGCGCTCCTCGGACGGCGCCGTCACGCATCTCGGCGACGTCGGACGAGCACGGACGGCACGCACCGGTGGGGGACTGTTCGGGCGCAAGAAGCAGAGCCCGCCTGCGCCGATGGCGAGTGAGACGATCGAGATCCGTCTCAACCCGAAGGTCGTGGCGGTGCTGCCCGTCGTGTACTCGGCGCAATCGAACGGCACGGGGTCGTTTCGCCGCTATCAGGTGTCCATGTCGATCGACAACGGCGCCGGCACGAGTGTCCGCATCGATGCGAGCAACGCGAGCGATCACGACAACATCTACACCTGCGTTCCGGGGATCGTCGTCAACAGCCCCGACGGGGTGATCGTCGACTCGCTCGAGTTGTACTCCGCGCCGACCTCGGAACTGCGCCCCGTCCTCGACGACCACCTCACCGTGCACATGGACGCCGGGGGGCTCAACCTCTACAAGTGAGAGTGGAGCACTCGCTCAGCTGGGCGACACGTCGAGTCAGCTCGCGGGGGTGGCGGCGCACTTGCTGCCAAGCTGCGTCATCGCAGCCTTGACACGGCCGTAGGCGTCGGCGTTCTTCGTCGGCGTCGCGAGTTCGATGACGTGCCCGGCGAGGTTGACGTGCGTCGGCTGGTAGGTGAGCTGCTGCGTCACCTTGCCGTCGTCACCCTTCGTCAGCTTCACGTCGACGATCATGCCATCCTGCGTCGACGGTTTGAGGCTCGAATTGATGCTCGGACCCTGGTTGCTCAGGAAGTTGCCCATGCCGTAGACGACGTACTTGCCGTTGATCTTCTCGCACGACTGCGGCACGTGGACATGCGTGCCGAGGATCGTGTCGACGTCGTCGCTCGCGAGCAGTTTCGCTGCGAGTTCGCGTTGCTCGGTGGAGGCCGGGATGCTGTACTCCTTGCCCCAGTGCATGCTGAGGACGACGACGTCCGCGCCCGCAGCCTTCGCCTTCTTCGCGTCGGCCAGGATGCCCTCGGCCTTGACGACGGGGAACTGCCAATACTTGAGCCAGGGCCATTCGGGCGGCACGACGGTGTTCGAGGCGTCCGCGTTTCCGGTCGTGTACGAGTACGCGAGCTGCGCGACCTTGACGCCCTTGACGTCGTACATCACGGCGCTCTGGCCGGTGCTCGGCGTCGGCGTCGGGCCCTGGTTCTTCAGACCCGCGTCGTCGAGCGATTTCTTCGTCTCGCCGACGCCCTGGATGCCGCGGTCGATGACGTGGTTGCCGACGCGGTCACAGCCGTCGAACCCGGCACGCTTCAACGATCCGGCGACCTCGTGCGGGACATTGAAGCTGAGCGTCGCGGGGATGGAAAGGTTCGTGTTCGTCGTCGACAGCGGCGTCTCCATGTGGCAGATCGCGAGATCGAGCGCACTGATCGGCTTGGTGACGTTGGCGAACATCGGGTCGAAGTCGTAGCCCTTCGCGCCCTTCGCCGCCGCATTGTGCGCGGCGTCGTCGCGCACGGGCACGTGGACGAGGATGTCGCCCGAACCACCGATGTCGATGCTCTTGCCGGCCGCGAGGCCCGGCGCGTTCGACGAGCCGGGTTGCGCCGACGACGCGCCCGAGGCGCCCTGAGAACCGCTGGCCCCTGACGCCTTGGACGACCCGGCGCCTGACGACCCGCTGCTCTTCGATCCGTCGTCGTTCGATGAGCATGCCGCCGCGCTCAACGTCATGGCCACCGCGAGCATTGTCGCGGCCTTCCGCATGCCGTGGTTCCTCGCCCCCTGGTTCATGTGCCAACGATAGACGGGGTATTGACCGCCGCAGCAGCAATTGAAGGCGTTCCGGTGACGCAGCACTCTCGTGCCCCCGCAGGTCGCGCAGACCCGCCTGCGCCCCTGCGATTCATGTCCACATCGGCGATCTACGTCCACATTCGCGCAGGTTGGTTGACGCTGCCGAAACCACGTCGGATCTCATCTCGCATCGTCAACCCTGCCCAAGAGCCAGAACACGCCGCAGCCCCCGTCCGAACTCGGACGGGGGCTGCGGCGTCGCTGAGCGTGACGCTCAGGGGTGGGTCACTTCGTCGGCTTCTCGGCCTGGGAGTCGCCGGGTGCCTTGTCGATGGAGCGCTCGGTCTCGTGGGCGTCGTGGCCCGGCATCGCCCAGCGCGCCGTCGTCATGCCCTCGGCCTTGGCGCGCTCGAGCGCTTCCTCGACGGTCTTCTGCGCGGCCGCGGCGTCGACCCAGTGCGAACCCTCTTCGACGGACTTGCCCGGCTCGAGCGCCTTGTACGTCTCGAAGAAGTGCGACATCTCCTTGAGCGTGAAGTCGGAGACGTCCTTGATGTCCGTCACGTGGTCCTGACGCGGGTCGCCCGCGGGGATGCACAGGATCTTGTCGTCGCCGCCGGCCTCGTCGACCATGCGGAAGACACCGATGGCGCGGGCGCGCACGACGCAGCCGGGGAACGTCGGCTCGTCGATGAGCAGCAGCGCGTCCAGCGGGTCGCCGTCCTCACCGAGGGTGTCCTCGATGTAGCCGTAGTCGGCCGGGTAGTGCATCGCGGTGAACAGGATGCGGTCGAGGCGGATGCGGCCCGTCTCGTGGTCGACCTCGTACTTGTTGCGTGTGCCGCGCGGGATCTCGATGGTGACGTCGAACTCCATGGTTCGTGCCCTCCGGATAGCTGGTGTAATGGTCGTTCCTTAGTGTTCCGTACCGGGGCGCGGATGAAAAACTCGTCATCGACGTGCGATGGCGCGGCAGCAGGACGCGATTAAGGTGGTGCCCCGATGAAGAAGCGGACGTGGGCCGTCAGCGGTGCGCTCGTGGCGGCGCTCGCGGGGTACGGCGCGCTCGATGCGTACGACGTGGTGCCCGGCGTCCTGACGCTCGCGCCGACGAACACCCCCAAGGCCGTGACGGTCGAGGGCAAGACGTATGAGCCGTTGCAGAAGGCCGCGTCGGCGTCGTTGCCGTCGGCGAGCGTCGGGGCCGCGCCGAGCGCGAACGAGGTGAAGAAGTCGGTCGAGGCGTCGCTGAAGAACCCGTGGTTCGGTTCGCCGACGGCGGTGACGGTACGCGATGCGTCGACGGGAACTGTTCTCTACGAACACGATTCGAGCAAGGCGACGACGCCGGCGTCGGTGACGAAGCTCGCGAGTGCCTTCGCGATCGCCCATAGCGAACTCGACCTCGACAAGGGGCTGACGACGCGGGCGACGCTCGAGGGCAGCACCCTCGAGCTCGTCGCCGGCGGTGACATGACCCTCGCCGAGGGGGTGGGCGATGCGACGAAGGTCGCCGGCCGCGCAGGCCTCGGCGACCTCGCGGCGCAGAGCGCGGCGGCGCTGAAGAAGCAGGGCGTCACGAAGGTCACCGTCGACACGAACACCTCGTACGCGCCCGGGCCGAACAAGGCGAAGGGGTGGGAGGACGCGCTGTTCGACTACGGTTTCACGGCGCGCATCACGACGTTGGCGCTCGCCTCCGAGCGCGCCGACAACCGCACCCCGGCCGTCGCCGACCCGACGAAGGACGCCGCGGAGGCGTTCGTCAAGGAACTCGGCAAGCGCGGTATCACGGCGACGTACGGCAAGAACGTGACGACGCCGGTGGCGGGGCAGCAGCTCGGGTCGGTGACGTCGGCGCCGGTGCTCGACCTGCTCGGTCTCGCCTTGCAGGATTCGGACAACTCGATGGTCGAGTCGCTCGCCCGTCAGGCTGCGGCGCTCGACGGCGTGCACGGCGATTCGGCCGCGGCGGGCACGTGGGTGACGTCGGTGCTCAAGCGTGAGGGCGTCGACGTCAGCGGCGTCAAGCTCGTCGACACGAGCGGTTTGTCGTCGGGCACGACGCTGCCGGTGCGGGTGCTCGGCGACGTGCTGACGCGCGCATCGACGGGCAAGGATGCGACGTACGCGCGCGTCATCGAGCGGTTGCCGGTCTCGGCGTGGAACGGCACCCTGCACGATCGATACATGCGCGCCGAGTCGCAGGACGGCGCCGGTCTCGTGCGGGCGAAGACCGGGTCGTTGCCTGACGCGTCATCGCTGGCGGGCCTGGCGACGACGAAGAACGGCCACCCCCTTGTGTTCGCGGTGACGACGAACGGCACGTTCTCCGACGGTGCCATCGGCGCCAAGACGGCCGTCGACCACCTCGTCGCCGAGTTGACGAAGCTGCCCTGAACTCAGCACGTGTTGACGCTCGGCAGCATGCGTTGTCGAATCGCCGGCTGTCGCGTCGCCGCTCATGTTGACCGTGGATTCAGGCTGCCAGAACGGACGCACCGCTCAGGCGCTTCGGCGCAGTTCGTGCTCGACGGCTCGGCGGATCCAAGCCGAGACCGACCGATCGTCAGCTCGAGCGGCGCTCTTGACCTCTTCGAGCAGCTCGGCAGGGAAGCGGACCGAAACGGGTGTGCTCAGCCGTTCCTTCCGCCGACGAGGCGCGCCTTGGGGCTGCTGGTTGGCTGCGTCGGCATAGAAGCCGTATTACTGCTGCGCGCTCATGGGTTCAGACGTCATGACGGTCCTTCCGGTAGGTCGCGGCCAACGCTGACGAGGTGACGTAGCACCCGATGGGGCGGCACCTCGACGGGTCGCCCGAACGAGATGGCGCCGGCGCCACCATGGGCGCCTCTCCGGTCACCTCGGCCATCATCGGCGCCGCCCTCGGCATCGGTCGCCATGCCGCGCAGCAGTGCTTCGCCTCATAGGCGACGACCCTGACGCTCACAGTGACTTCGGCGGGCATCGTGCTCGCCGTTGGCCGCTGTTCTTGCTGCCACGGTGCAACAACCCTCACCGAACAACCTCGACGTAGAGGTGCTCGTGACGGCGACGGACGTCGCCTCTCTACGGGATCTCATGCCCTACCGCTGGCCCGTCGACTGACCTCGGTGCGCGAACCGTGTTGGGGCGTCAAGCGATGGAGTCCGTCGAGGGTGGCGGGCTCACACCGGCGACCTCGACTCCCGTCCGCTGCTCGACTGGTTCCTGTCCGAGCAGATCGAGGAAGAAGCCACCGTCTCGCAGATCGTCGGGCGTCTGAAGTTCATCGACGGCAACGGTCCCGGCCTGCTCCGTCTCGAAGCCGAACTCGGCGCCCGCCCCGTCAAGACGACGGAGGTCTGAGCGTGCCGCCCCGTCGTGGGCTCTCGGACTCGACGCCGGGCGATTCGCGACCGTCAAGGGGCTGTCAGCGCCGCGCGGTAGCGTGAGCAGCATGGGTGAACCGAGCTATATCGACTGGCGTTTCGCCGCGACGACGGGCAAGAAACTGCATCGCGGCGGCCCGCGCCTCAGTGCCGCCGAAGCGAGCGACGCCGTCGCCGAACTGCGTGACGCCGCCTGCCGCGCCCACGATCCAGTCGCGCAGACGGCGCAGCTCGTCACGCCCGACGACATCGGCGCGGTGCGCGTCGTCGACCGCAGCGCGTGGGTCGACGTCAACATCGCCTCCCTCGACGGCATGATCGCGCCCGTCGTCGACAAGATCACCGCCAAACGCGCCGCCGGGCCGGTCGCGCGCGCCATCACCGCCAAGGTGAGCGGGGGAGAGATCGGCGGGCTCATGGCGTTCATGTCGAGCAAGGTGCTCGGTCAGTACGACATCGCACCCGGCGGCACGCCGTCGCTGCTGCTCGTGGCGCCCAACATCGTCCAGGTCGAACGCGAACTCGACGTCGACCCGCACGACTTCCGCCTCTGGGTGTGCCTGCACGAAGAGGCGCACCGCGTGCAGTTCACCGCCGTGCCCTGGCTACGCGAGCACGTCGTCAGCGCCGCCCGAGACCTGCTCGTCGACATGGCGCCGACGCCCGAGGAGATGGCGACGCGCGTCGGCGAGATCGCCAAACGTGTGCCCGAGGCGTTCAAGGAGGGCTCGATGGGGCTGAGCGACATCTTCGCCACCCCCGAACAACGCACGCGCATGGCCGACCTCGCCGCCGTCATGTCCCTGCTCGAAGGCCACGCCGACGTCGTCATGGACGACGTAGGCCCGCAGATCGTGCCGAGCGTCGAGACGATCCGCGCCCGCTTCGGCGACCGCCGCGCCGGTCTCGGCAACATCGACAAGCAGCTGCGACGCCTCATGGGCCTCGAGGCCAAGATGCGCCAGTACCGTGACGGCGCAGCATTCGTGCGCGGCGTGCAGGAAAAGGTGGGAATCGACGGTTTCAACGCCGTCTGGGCCGCCCCCGAGAACCTGCCGACGCCCGCCGAGATCCAGCGCCCTCAGCTGTGGGTCGAACGCATCCACGGGTCGCTGTTCCGATGAGTGGCCCGCACCCCAGCGTCGCTCTGACGCGCCTCGCCGTCCGCACCGCGCTGCAGCGCACGTTCTCGAGTGATGCCGCGGGTGAGCGGCGCGTCGTCGCCGGCGTCAGCGGGGGAGCCGACTCCATGGCGCTCGCCGCGGCCCTCGCGTTCGAGGCGCCGAAGCAGGGCGTCGCGGTCGACGTCGTCATCGTCGACCACGGGCTGCAAGCGGGCTCGGCGGACGTCGCCGAACGCGCGCGCCGCGCCTGCGTCGACCAGCTCGGCTTCGCGGACGACGACGTGCGCACCGTCGCCGTCATCGTCGACGCCGACGCGCCGGAAGGGCTCGAAGCGGCCGCCCGCGCGGCCCGTCGTCGAGCGCTGTTCGACGTCGCGGACGCAGTGGGCGCGGCGCGCGCCGTACTCGCGCACACGGCCGACGACCAGGCCGAACAGGTGCTGCTCGGCCTCATGCGCGGCAGCGGCACCCGAGCGCTCGCCGGCATGCGCGCCGACCGTGCGCGCCTGCTGCGACCGTTCCTGCTCGGCCCCGAGATCGTGCCAGGTGGGCCGGTGCGGCGCGTCGACACCGAGCTCGCCTGCGAAGCGCTCGGCCTCGAACCATGGCACGACCCGCACAACGACGACCCGGCCTTCAGCCGGGTGCGCGCGCGCCACACCCTCGCGGCACTCGAACGTGAACTCGCGGCACCGACACTGCGCCGCAGCCTGTTCCGCACGGCAGCGGCCGCCGGCCGCGACGCCGACCTGCTCGACCGCCTCACCGACGAGGCGCTCGCACGCTCCGCGGGCACCGACGACGCCCGAGCCTGGCCAGCGACGTGGAGCGTCGTAGCGCTGGTCGGGCTCGACCCTGCGCTGCGCATCCGCGCGCTGCGCCGCCTCCTCGTCCTGCACGGCGCCCGCGACGCCGAACTGTCGAGCGGGCACCTGTTCGACGTCGAACGGCTGCTCGTCGCCTGGTCGGGGCAGGGGCCGATCGACGTCCCGGGTAGCGTTGAGGTTCGACGCGTCGGGGGCGAGATGACCATCAGCCCACGCCGCAAGGGAGAATGACGTGGACGGCCGCCCGCGAGCACGCGCGGTGGCGAGCGCCGGCAAGACCGGCAGAGACGACGAGGAGCCGGTGATGGACTCTTCCCAGATGGGAAACGACCTCGAGAACGTGTTGTTCACCGAGGCACAGATTCACGCGAAGCTCGAAGAGCTCGCTGCGCAGATCTGGCGTGACTACGAGGGCAAGGACGTGCTGCTCGTCGGTGTGCTCAAGGGCGCAATCCTCGTCATGGCCGACCTCATGCGAGCGCTGCCGGGCTCGGTGCCGATGGACTGGATGGCCGTCAGTTCCTACGGCTCGGGGACGAAGAGCTCCGGCGTCGTGCGCATCCTCAAGGATCTCGACGCCGACATCTCCGGCCGCCACGTCCTCATCGTCGAGGACATCATCGACTCCGGCCTGACGCTGAGCTGGATCCGCAGCAACCTCGAGTCGCGCAACCCCGCGTCGGTCGAGATCTGCACGCTGCTGCGCAAGCCGGAGGCTGCGAAGGTCGAGATCGACTGCAAGTACGTCGGATTCGACATCCCCAACTCCTTCGTCGTCGGCTACGGGCTCGACTTCGACGAGAAGTTCCGCAACCTGCGCGACATCGGCACGCTCGCGCCGCACGTGTACTCCTGATCGAGCGTCCTCGCGGCGCTGACGCCGGCGTCGCCACCGGCCGCGCCGGACGACGCACGGTTGCGCTGTGCGCGAACCCGCGGCGCAGCGGCGCGTTCAGTGGGTCACACTGTCCTATCGAGACGCATCTGCTGTCGTCGCGCGCAGGGAGCGGGAACATCGCCGCCGCGCCGCGCGTTGGCGGTTTGTTGACTGGCACTTCTTCGATGAGAGGGTCGGGGCTCGCCCCGCAAACAGATGAACGCTAAGAAAATCATGCGCACGCCGGGCCTGTACGTGGTCCTCGCGCTCGCCGTGGCGCTGCTGTTCTACATGTTCAGCAACATCGGCGGGTATTCGCGCATCGACACCTCGCAGGCCATTTCCCTCATCAACGCCGAAAAGGTCGAGAGTGCGAAGGTCACGCCCGACAGCGTCAGTCTGACGCTGCAGGACAAGCAGGACATCGGCAAGCTCAAGGACGTCAAGCGCGTCGAGGCCGACTACGTCGACGCGCGCGGCAAGCAGGTCGTCGACTCCCTGAGCGCGCACACGCCCCCGAAGGGATACACGGACGACCCGCAGCGTCAGGGCATCTTCGTCACCCTGCTGATGAACATCCTGCCGATCCTGCTGCTCGTCGGTCTGTTCTGGTTCCTCATGAGCCAGGCCCAGGGCGGCGGTTCAAAGGTCATGCAGTTCGGCAAGTCGAAGGCGAAGCTGCACAGCAAGGACATGCCGACGACGAAGTTCAGCGACGTCGCGGGCGCCGACGAGGCAGTCGAGGAACTCAAGGAGATCAAGGACTTCCTCGCCGACCCCGAGAAGTACGAGAAGATCGGTGCCAAGATCCCCAAGGGCGTGCTGCTGTACGGCCCGCCCGGCACGGGTAAGACGCTGCTCGCACGCGCCGTCGCCGGCGAGGCGAACGTGCCGTTCTACACGATCTCAGGTTCTGACTTCGTCGAGATGTTCGTCGGTGTTGGTGCGAGCCGTGTGCGTGACCTGTTCGCGCAGGCCAAGGAGAACAGCCCCGCCATCATCTTCGTCGACGAGATCGACGCCGTCGGCCGCCACCGCGGCGCCGGCCTGGGCGGAGGCCACGACGAGCGTGAGCAGACGCTCAACCAGCTCCTCGTCGAGATGGACGGCTTCGACGACCGCACGCGCGTCATCCTGATCGCGGCGACCAACCGCCCCGACATCCTCGATCCGGCACTGCTGCGTCCCGGCCGTTTCGACCGTCAGATCGCGGTGGAGGCGCCCGACATGGGCGGCCGCCACCACATCCTGCAGGTGCACGCCCAGGGCAAGCCGATGGCGAAGGACGTCGACCTCATGTCGGTCGCGCGCCGCACACCGGGCTTCTCCGGCGCCGAGCTCGAGAACGTGCTCAACGAGGCTGCGCTGCTCACCGCGCGCACCAACGGCACGATCATCACGAACGAGGCCCTCGACGAGGCGATCGACCGCGTCATGGCCGGCCCGCAGAAGAAGTCGCGCCCGATGAGCGCGAAGGAGCGCAAGGTCACCGCGTACCACGAGGGTGGCCACGCCCTCGTCGCCGCCGCGATGAACAACACCGACCCGGTCAGCAAGATCACGATCCTGCCGCGCGGGCGCGCGCTGGGCTACACGATGGTGCTGCCGACCGACGACAAGTACTCGACGACGCGCAACGAACTGCTCGACCAGCTCGCGTACGCCCTCGGCGGCCGTGTCGCCGAAGAGATGGTGTTCCACGACCCGAGCACCGGTGCGAGCAACGACATCGAGAAGGCCACCGACATCGCCCGCAAGATGGTGACGCAGTTCGGCATGAGCGAGAACGTCGGCGCCGTGCACCTCGGCAACTCCGGCGGCGAGGTCTTCCTCGGCCGCGACATGGGCGGCAACAACCGCGAGTACTCCGAGCAGGTCGCCGCGATGGTCGACGTCGAGGTCCGCAAGCTCATCGAGGCCGCACACGACGAGGCCTGGCGCGCGCTCAACAACAACCGCGACATCCTCGACGCCCTCGTGCTCGAACTGCTCGAGAAGGAGACCCTCGACGCGCCGCGCCTGGCTGAGATCTTCTCCGCCGTGCGCAAGGAGCCGGTGCGTGAGGTGTGGCTCTCGAGCGAACAGCGCCACGTCAGCACGCGCGGCCCGGTCATGACGCCCGCCGAACAGCGCGCCATCGACCTCGGCAAGAACCCGCACGCCGACGAGCGTCCCGACGGCGAGATCAGCCTCTACCCGCCGCAGCCGCCGGCCGGCCCTGGCCTGCAGGGCCCCAGCGACGTCGGGCCTGGCCTGGGTGACTGAGCGCCGTGGCTGAGACGCACGACGTGGTCGGCGCCGAGGTCGACCTTGCGCGCCTCGAAGCGGCCGTCCGCGAGATCCTGCTCGCGGTCGGGGAGAACCCCGACCGCGAGGGGCTCGTCGAGACGCCCGCCCGCGTGGCACGCGCCTACGCGGAGATCTTCGCGGGCCTGCGACAGAACCCCGAGGACGTGCTCGTCAAGACGTTCGACGTCGACCACGAAGAGCTCATCCTCGTGCGCGACATCGAGGTCTACTCGACGTGTGAGCATCACCTGGTGCCGTTCCACGGCGTCGCGCACGTCGGGTACATCCCGTCCACGTCCGGCCGGGTGACGGGGCTGAGCAAGCTCGCGCGGCTCGTCGACGTGTTCGCGAAGCGCCCGCAGGTTCAGGAGCGGCTGACGACACAGATCGCCGACGCGCTCGTCGAACACCTCGACGCGCAGGGCGTCATCGTCGTCATCGAAGCCGAGCACCTGTGCATGTCGATGCGTGGCATCCGCAAGCCGGGCGCGCGCACGATCACCTCGGCCGTCCGCGGCCAACTGCGCAACCCCGCGACCCGCGCCGAGGCGATGAGCCTCGTCATGGGCAAGTGACGCACTCGTCGGAGGAACGCATGAGTGAGATGCGCACGGATCGTTCGTCTCCAGGTGATTCGAACGGCAATGCGCTCGACGGTTCGTCGCCGCGTGCGGATGGACCGGTGCGGCGTCCGCTCGTCATGGCAGTCGTCAACGTCACGCCCGACTCGTTCAGCGACGGCGGACGCTGGTTCGACGCGGCCGCCGCGGTCGAGCACGGCCTGCAGCTGGTGGCGCAGGGCGCCGACATCCTCGACGTCGGCGGCGAGTCGACCCGTCCGGGAGCCCAGCGTCCCAGCGCTGACGAGGAGGCCCGACGCGTCATCCCCGTCGTGCGTGAACTGGCCGCCGCGGGTGCGCGCGTGAGTGTCGACACGATGCGCGCGAGTGTCGCCGAGGCCGCCGTCGCTGCCGGAGCGGACATCATCAACGACGTCAGCGGCGCGCTCGCCGACCCAGCGATGCGCGACGTCGCCGCCGCGAGTGACGCGACGTTCGTCGCGATGCACTGGCGCGGGCACTCCGTCGACATGCAGCAGCACACCGCGTACGACGACATCGTCACGGATGTGTGTCGCGAGCTGGCCGAGTCCGTGGCCGCGCTGCGGGAGGCCGGCGTCCGCGACGGCAGGCTCGTCGTCGACCCCGGCTTCGGGTTCGCGAAGACGGCCGAGCAGAACTGGGAACTGCTCGCGCGCATGGGCGAGTTCGACGTCGACGGGCTGCCGGTGCTGTGGGGCACGTCGCGCAAGAGTTTTCTCGGCGTCGCAGGGCGGACGCCGCAGCTCATCGCGGACGGCGCGTCCGTCCCGCCCGCCGCGCGCGACGCCGCGACGGCCGCGACCAGCGTCCTCGCCGCACAGCACGACGCATGGGCGGTGCGCGTGCACGATGTGCCGTCGACGCTCGCAGCGCTCGACGTCGTCGCCACGGCGCGCGGGGCCGTGGCGCCCCGGTCGGCCGGGGAGCGAGTGAGCGGAGGCATGCCCCGATGAGTGACCGCATCACCCTCACCGGCCTCGCCGCGACGGCGTGCCATGGCGTGCTCGACTTCGAGAAGCGCATCCCCCAGCCGTTCGTGCTCGACATCAGCCTCGACGCCGACCTGGGCCCCGCGGGCCGCAGCGACGATCTCGAGGCGTCGCTGTCGTACGCCGACGTCGCCGCGCGCGCCGTCGAGGTGTGCTCCGGCGAGCCGGTCGATCTCATCGAGACGCTCGCCGAGCGCGTCGCCGACGCCTGCCTCGCGTGGGAGATCGTCGAGGCGGTCGACGTCACCGTCCACAAGCCGCACGCTCCCGCAGGTGTCGCGTTCACCCCGTCGACCGGGGCGTTGGCAGGCCCGTCGGTGAGCGTTCGCCGCGAGCAGCGCCGCCGCGTCGTCGTCGCGATGGGCACGAACCTCGGACGGCGGGTCACGACGTTGCGCGCGGCGCTCGACTCGCTGCGGGCGCTCGAGGGGTTCGAGGTGACCCAGGTGTCGCCCCTCGTCGAGACCGACCCCATCGGGGGCGTCGCGCAGCCCGACTACCTCAACGCCGTCGTCGTCGGCGTCACCCGGCTCGCGCCGGGGCACCTCATCCGCGAGCTGCATCGCATCGAAGCCGATCACGGCCGCGTCCGCGGTGAGCGCTGGGGCGCGCGCACCCTCGACCTCGACGTCGTGACGCTCGGCGAGGCCGGTCGCGAGGACGAGATCGTGCTCGCCGACGAGCGCGACGGGGTGCAGGCCGGCGCGGCGGACGCGTCATGGTCGCCCCTCGCCCTGCCGCACCCGCGGGCTCATGAGCGCGCGTTCGTGCTCGTCCCGTGGGCCCAGGCGGCGCCGTGGATGGCGGTGCGCACCCCTGACGGCGTCCTGCCGCTGCTCGACGCCGTGCAGCGCGTCGATGCGTCCGGGGTGCGCCGCGGCCCGTCGTGGGACGACGACGACCACATCGACCTCGAGGAAGGCCTGACATGAAGCCCGTCCGACCGGTCACCGCCGTCGTCGCGGGGCTGCTCGTCGCGCTCATCAGCGGCGGCCTCCTGCAGCTGATGCGCAACAGTGGGCGCGCCGTGCCGCAGCACTCGTGGTGGGAGGTGCTCGTCGTCCTCGCGGCGTGCGGGCTGCTCGTCGCAGGCGGATGGCGCATCCGCGACGAGGTGCGCGCCCGCACGAAGGCGAAGAAGGAAGCGGACGCCGCGCGCCGCGCCGGGTCCGACGAGAGCGAGATCCGCGCGGCCGCCGCAGCCGTCGTCCAGGGGAGCGAGACGGTGGCGCCCGACACGGCCCGACGTATCGTCGTGCTCTCGCAGACGGCCGCCATCGGTGGCGGCATCCTCGCCGGATGGTATGCGGGGCAGGCCGTCACCCAGCTCGCGCGCCTCAGCGTGCCGTCCGTCCGTTCGGCCGTGCTGCTGCTCGGGGTGCTCGTCATCAGCTCTGTCGTGCTCAGCGTGCTGGGGTTCCTCGTGCAGCGCTGGTGCACGATTCCCGACGACGAACGCTGACGCGCAAGCCCGCTCCCTTGCAGGCTGGATCGGTGGACGGCTGCACGCGTCGACCGTGAACCGCGCAGGTGGTCAAGAGTTCGCGGCCGCTTCACAGCGCCCCGCATGACGATGGGGCCCGTTCGTGGTGAACGGGCCCCATCGTCATGCGGGGCGCGGGTGCTGAGGCCCGCCGGCTGGCGTCAGTTCTCTCGACGTCCGGCGAACGCCGCGCCACCGATGGCGACGACACCCGCCGCAGCGAGGCCGATGCCGGCGAGGTTCATCGAGTCGTGACCGACGTAGTCGGTCTCGACCTTCGGGCCCTGACCGCCGCCCGTCGTGTGCGACGGCGACGGCATCGCCGTGGAGCTGGCCGTGTTCGTGGACGGCGCCGTCGGGTTGGTGCTCGTCGTGGGGCTCGTCGACGTGGTGGTCGAGCTCGACGACGTCGGGCTCGTCGAGGTGGACGTCGTCGGCGACGTGTTCGTCGACGTGGTGGTCGAGGTCGAAGGGGCCGAAGCCGTCACCGTGATGGAGTCGACGACCTTCGTGCCGCTCTTGTAGGTGCAGGCGCTGTCGAGGGACGCAGTCGTTCCGTCCGCCTTGGTGCCCGTGAACGTGGACGTGAACCTGTCAGGCGCCGAGATCGTGTACGTACCGGCGTTCTTCGGCGTCATCGTTGTGTCGGGCGAGCCCGCCAGGGGCAGCACGAGGTGGCCGTCGGGCCCGAAACCGCCGTAGGTGCCGTCGTTGACCCAGCCGTTGTTGAAGATGTGCGTCTTCGCGGTCGTCAGCTGCACGTCCTGCGTGGTCGTGCCGTCGGGGCCCGCGATCGTCACCGTATTGGGCGTCGACCCGCTGACGTAGTTCCAGCCGAGGAAACCGGCCATCGCGTTGCCGAGGTCGCCCGGCAGCGTGATCTGGCCCGTGACCTTCGAGACGGTGATGGGCGAACCGACGGTGCCGCTCGTCGGAGCGTTGGTGTCGATGGCGACGGTGACGTCCTTGGCGCCGACGGCCGTGTCGCACGTGTAGACGAGTTCCGTGGCCGCGCTGGCGCTCGGCGCCATGGCTGCGACACCGATGAGGGAGGCACCGCCGACGAGGCTGAGAGCGCCGAGCGATGCAAGACCGCGGCGGGTGCGAGAGGCGGGGCGAACTGAGTGCTTGCTCATGGAAAACAACTCCTGAGGGTCGAAACAGGGGGTCGACGGGCGCAGGCCCTACCTGAGCGTAACCCCATGTGACGTGACACACATCGCTTTTGCGGCGGTTCACCTACGGAAGCGTAGGTTTTCTCGGTGCGCGAGACGAGGGCCGCGCGATCCGGCGTGGCTCGGACGAACGATGGGGCGGTGTCGCTGCCTGGCGCTCAGGCCGGGCCCGTACCGTGCGCAAGGGCTGCATCTACTTGTCGATATCTGATTGACAAATGAGACCCACCTCGCTGCGCCGAGGCCGGCATGCTTCGCACGTCGGCCTCAGCTCCGCTCGGCGAGACTCATTTGTCTATGTCCCCGACCACAAAGAACATCGACCCCAAGATCGCCACCATGTCGGCCAAGAGTTGCCCCCTCATCACCTCGCCGAGGCACGCCATGTTGTTGAACGACGCCGAACGCAACTTCAACCGCCACGGCGTCTTCTCACCGCGCGACACGATGTAATACCCGTTGAAACCGAGCGGATTCTCCGTCGCCACATACCCATCGCCCTCAGGCACCTTCAGCACCTTCGGCAACTTCACGTTCACCGGCCCCGGCGGCAAGCTCCGCAGCACTTCGATGCAGGCGTCCGCGAGATCGAGCGACACATGCGTCTGATCGAGCAACACCTCGAGACGAGCCAGCGAATCACCCTCGGAGCGCGTGATGACGCGCCCCGGCCCGCCCGGAGCGAACAGCTCTCCGTAGGCGAGATATGGGTCGTCGCGGCGCAGGTCGACGTCGACGCCCGACGCGCGCGCGATCGGCCCGGTGATGCCGTACTGCTCGACCATCTCGCGAGAGACGACGCCAACGCCCTTCGTCCGCGCATTCAAGATCGGATTACCGACGATGAAGCTCTCGATCTCCGGCATGCGTGAACGCACGAGAGAAACGGCCGCCGCGGCGCGATCGAGCCACCCGGCCGGAATGTCGTCGCGCAGGCCGCCGACGCGGTTGAACATGTAATGCAGGCGGCCGCCCGCGATTTCCTCCATGACGCCCTGCAGCTCTTCGCGCTCACGGAACACGTAGAACATCGGCGTGATGGCGCCCAATTCGAGTGGATACGAACCGAGGAACATGAGGTGATTGAGCACGCGATTCAACTCGGAGAGCAGCGTCCGCGTCCACGTCGCGCGCTCAGGCACCTCCATGCCCAGCATCTTCTCGACGGCTAGGGCCACGCCGATCTCACTGCTGAACGCCGACAGCCAGTCGTGACGGTTCGCGAGCACGAGGATCTGACGGTAGTCGCGCACCTCGAACAACTTCTCGGCGCCGCGGTGCATGTACCCGACGATCGGCTCGCACTTCGTGATGCGCTCTCCGTCGAGCGTGATGCGTAGGCGCAGCACGCCATGTGTCGCCGGATGCTGCGGGCCGATGTTGAGCACCATGTCCGACGTCGCGAGCCCACCCGCGCCCATGCCGACGGTGAGTTCACGCGGGGACGACGCAGGAGACGACATGCCCCCAGTTTGCCAAACGCGACGACGCCCGCCGCGGCGCCGCGCCCTGATGGAGTGGGGCACGTGGGCGACGAGGCGTGACGACGTGGCAGACGACGGCGTGGCGAGGTGACCTGGGGGCCGTGGTGGCCGAGTTGCGGCTGAGGACTGACGTCGCGAGTAGCGCCGGGGCCATCAGGGCGGGGCCGTGCGCCGCGCGTCGGTATATCGGCGTGGTGGGGAGCCTCGGGCGCGCGCGTGCGGTGCGGTGCGCGCGCCGGTTGGGGGCTGAAACTCCGCTATACGGGCTTTCGGCTCTCAGCACGGTCCTTCCGGGCTGTGATCCCGCATGGCGGCGTTTCGGCGCTGAGGTGCGCAACCCCGGTGGGTTGCGCACCTCGTGGCGATTCCGGGCCGAGGGGCCGAGGCGACAGCGTCGTGGCGGCCGTAGGCCCTCAGCGGCTCAGCGCGTGACGCACTCTTCGTCGCGCGTGGGGCGGACGTCGTCGAGCCAGCGTTCGATCTCGGCGTCGTGTTCGGCCGCGACGACGGGGCCGAAGCTCTCCGCGTGACGCGACTCGTCGAGACGCACGAGCACGACACCGCCGACGATGAACGCGCCGCCGACGACCTGGACGAGCGTCGGGGCCTCGCCGACGAACATCCACGCGAAGGCGACGGCGAACAGCACCTCGAGCAGCGAGATGAACGACGCGACCGTCGTGCCGAGGGCGCGGGCGGCGTAGATGCCCGTCGCGTAGGCGAGGGCCGCAGCGATGAGCGCGAGGCCGAGCACCGGCACCCAGAACGGCATCTGCGAACCGGCGAACGTGACGTCGGCGGTGCTGACCGAGACCGGCTGCACGCCGAGTGCGCACATCGCGAGCAGGATGACGGCGCCGACGCTCATGCCGCCACCGGCGAGTGCGATCGGGGGCAGCTCCGACTCCTCGTCGCCCGCGATGACGAAGTACACCGTCAGGCACAGCGCGGCGCCCAGCGCCCACGCGATGCCGATGGGGTCGACGCTGAAACCGTTGAACACGTCGAGCACGAACAGCAGCCCGACGATGGCCGCAGCCGTCCCGGCGATCGTCAAGCGCCGCGGCGTGCGGCCGTAGCGCGCCCACGCCCAGCCGACGAGCAGCATCGGCGCGAGGTACTCGATGAGCAGTGCGACACCGACGCTGACGTGCGTGACGGCGTTGAAGTAGAACAGCTGGCAGCCGGCGACGCCGAAGATGCCGTAGAGCACGATCGGCTTGATGTTGTCGCGCAGCACGTGCCAGCGCCCACTCAGCGCCATCGCCGTCGGGATGGCGAGCGCGAGCGCTGCGATGCTGATGCGGGCCGCGACGGCCGTGACGGGCGTCCACCCGGAGCCGAGCAGTGCCTTCGCGAACGAACCGGACGTGCCGAACGCCGCACACGAGACAATGGCGATGATGAGGCCCATGCTCGTGTGGGACATCGCGCCGGATCGGCCCGCGCGCCTGCGGGTGGCGACGGGGATGGGCTCGATGTCGTGTGCGATCTGGCTGGGAGCCATGGGGGAACACCTCCAACTCTCGTGTAAGTGGTCAAAACCAGGAACACCGGTTACGTTAGACCTGGAAGAGGTCAGGAGTCAAAATGCCCTTTGGTCATGACACGGAGGACGGTCTGCTGTCCGTCGCCGCGCTCGTCAACACCGCCACGCCCGACGACACCCTCACCGAGATCGCCGACCTCGACGCCTTCGTCGAGTCCTGGGGGTACACCGGCACGCACGAGCGCACGCACGCCGAACTCGACGAGGTGCGCGCCCTGCGCCCCCGATTCCTCGAGGCGTGGTCACTGTCGCGCGACGAACTCGTCGCGTTCGTCAACGAGGTGATGCTGCAGTACCGTGCGCTGCCGCAACTCGTGCGTCATGACGAGTGGGATTACCACCTGCACGCGACGCCGTCCGACGCGCCACTGGCGAGTCGCATGGCGGTCGACGCCGTCATGGCGTTCGTCGACGTCATCCGCGCCGACGAACTCGACCGCCTCAAGATGTGCGCCGGTGACTGCGGGGGAGTGCTCGTCGACCTGTCGAAGAACCGCTCCCGCCGCTACTGCGATCGCGGGTGCGGAAACCGCGCCAACGTCGCCGCCTATCGCGCGCGCAAGGCGGCCGAATCGGTGTCCTGACGCTCGGCTCCGTTCGGCCCTGTCGATGCCGCGTCAGTCGTCAGCACCTTCGCCGAGGTCGGGCAGCCCGTTGCGCGCGAGGCGCTGTCGCGAGATCTCGTAGCCGACGTTCGTGCCGACGAGCATGAGCACGCCCGCGACGAGGTTGTAGTACCAATTCGCCGAACTGAAGTCGAGCATGACGTAGAGCGCGACGGCAACGAGGGAGACGATGCAGATCCACGTCGTGACGGGCGCGCCGGGCAGGCGGAAGTCGACAGCACGAGGATCGAGCCGAGGTAGAAAACGCCGAGGCGCACGACGACGGAGCTCATGGCGCGCGGCATCGATGAGCGCGGGCCCCGCGGCCGACAGGCGTTCGCCGGTGCCGAGAAACAGCCCGACCCCGATGGCGATCATCTGGATCTGCAGGTTGCCGGGGGACTGCTTGTACCCGGCGTCGCCTCGATCCTCGTACGTCGCCTCCTGGGTGCTGGACGCGTCCTGTTCGCTCGCGGCCGGGCCTCGACTTTTCCCGCCGGGTGCCTCGGTCGCGCGACTCGCGCCGCCGGAAGCGTTGCTGCTGTGGGCCGTTCGACTCCCCCTCGCCGGACGCGGCCAGGTGGCGCGTCTCGAGGCTGATCGTGCCAGGCGGGGGCGACAACCCGGCACGACGGGCGTTTTCGGGTGGTCGAGGGTGGCGGTGGCCGCGTCAGCCGATCGCCCGCGTGTACCACGCGAAGGCTCCGAGGCCACGCGGATGCGTTGCCGTCGCGAGCGCCGAGCGGGCCGCGAGACGAGCGAGGTAGACGGGTGGGTCGCTCGAGGCGAGGGCGAGCGGAACGGGTTCCAGGGCCAGCTCGCCGAACAGTTCGAGCAGCACGTCACGCTGGGTGCGCACGTCGTCGACATCGAGGGAATCGAGTGCGACGTGCGCCGTCACGTCGCACGAACCGTCGGGAACGGGCGCGCACTCGCTGCCGTCACGAAAGCCGGTGAGGGTGCCGAACGGCGGCCGCGTGGCGCTCGTGGACGCGTAGTCGATTCCGACCACGACGCTGCCAGCCGCGGCATGACGCGTCACCTCCGCGACGAGCGCCTCCCAGGCCGCATCACGCGTCATGCCGATCTCGACCCGCTCGCCGGGTTCGCGACGGGTGGCGTTCTCGCGGCCATCGGCCGGAGGTAGGGCGTCGTCAGGCACGGGGTGGGGCGGTGGATCGTCGGGGGCATCGATCGTGGGCTGGGCCGCCGACGAATGTGGACGAAGATCGCCGACGTGGACAGGAATCGCCGTTGGGGCATGACGGGCGGCCCACCGGGCGGCGTCGGGAGGGAGTGGGGCGCCGAGCGTCTCGTCCCCGTCGGGCGTGACGAGTACCTCGCGCAGGACACCGTCGTCGTCAGCCTCCGCGATGTCGCACGGCACGACGTCGAGCCACTCGTGCGCGACGACGAGCGCCCGACGACCTGCGATGATGTCGAGCGACGGAATCGACGCCCCTCCCGCAGAACGCACCCAGGCGATGCGGCTGCTGAGTTCGGGCGGACGCTCGACGACGTCCACGCCCACGAGGTCAACGCGATCAACGAACCGGCTGATGGTGTCGAGCAGTTCGCCACGGCCGCAGGCAAAGTCGACGACAACGTCCGCGTCGATGCGTTCGGCCATGGCGACGATCGCCTGCGCGAGCACCTCGTCGACGCCCGGAATGCCCTGCGCGTTCGTCGCAAAATGGCCCCCGGGGCCCTCGTCACGTCGATAGAAACCGTCACGTCCGTAGAGCGCGGCCTGCCAGGCGTCGCGCCACGGCACCGCGTGGCTCACCGGCATGTCGGAGTTCTCGAACTGCTGCGTCACGTCGCGACTCTACGTCGCGTCCACGCGTCGACCGCCCATGTCCCGACCGTGACGGCGGCAGAATGGGGCCATGCCCTTCCTCTCGCTCGAGGCCGACCTGCCGCCGGCGCGACGCGTCATCATCGCGGGGCCGTCGGGCAGCGGCAAGACGACGGCGTGTGCGCTCGTCAGCGATCGGATCGGGGTGCCGCATCATGAGATCGACGCGCTGTTCCACGGCCCCGGGTGGCAACCGCGCCCGCAGTTTCATGACGACGTCGCGCGGTTCGTCGCGACCGAGGCGTGGGTCACCGAGTGGCAGTACGGCGAGGTGCGTGGCCTGCTCGCCGAGCGCGCCGAACTGCTCATCTGGCTCGATCTGCCGCGCGGCACCGTGACGCGGCAGGTCGTCAGCCGGACGCTGCGGCGACGACTGCTTCACCAAGAACTGTGGAACGGGAACACCGAAGGCCCGCTGCGCACCTTCTTCACCGACCCTGAGCACATCGTGCGCTGGTCGTGGCAGGGCCACGCGCGCTACCGGGGGCTCATCGGCGACGTCGCAGCTCGACGACCTCAGCTGCCGATCGTCCGCGTTTGTTCGCGACGTGAGCTGACGCATCTGATCGAGCGACTGTCCCGCCCCTGAGCGCCGGCAGCGCATCGAGACGAGTCGCCGCACTGACGGCCCGACGTGCGACGCCGCGTCTCGTCGAGCGGCCCGAAACGCACGCACCGAGCGCCGGGCGCGCCCGTCGAGCGACCAACGCGCATCCCTCACCGAGCACACGGCCCCGCAGTGATTCGAGGACCTCGCGGACGGGAGTAGCGTTGGGCGGGTGACTTTCGAGCAGCCGACCCCGCTCCCGGGCGCGCCGAGCCTGCGCGTCGGCGTCATCGGTGCGGGGCGAGTCGGTGCGGTGCTGGGGGCGGCGTTGCGCAAGGCGGGGCATGACGTCGTCGCCGTCAGCGGTGTGTCCGAGGCGAGCCGCGAGCGGGCTGAGGCGCTGCTGCCCGGAGTCCCCGTCCAGCAGCCGGCCGGCGTCGCAGCGGCCGCCGATCTCGTCCTGCTCACCGTGCCCGACGACGAACTCGCCGCTCTGGTCCACGGCCTCGACTTCCCCGGCACGCTCGGCCCGCGCATCGTCGTCCACACGAGCGGCGCGCAGGGCATCGGCGTGCTCGCGCCCGTCGTCGAGGCCGGCGGGGTGCCGCTCGCGATCCACCCGGCGATGACGTTCAGCGGCACCGCGGTCGACCTGACGCGCCTCGCCGGCTGCCCGTTCGCCGTCACGGCGATGCCCGACCACCGCATGGTCGCCGACGCGCTCGTGCTCGACATGGGCGGCGAGCCGTTCACCGTCGACGAGGCCGATCGCACGCAGTACCACGCGGCGCTCGCGCACGGCTCGAACCACCTCGTCACCCTCGTCGCGCAGGCCGCCGAGCTGCTGCGCCGCATCGACGTCGACGACCCGGGCCGCCTGCTGCGTCCGCTGCTCGAGGCCGCGCTCGACAACGCCCTCGAACGCGGCGACAAGGCGCTGACGGGCCCCGTCGCGCGCGGTGACGCGGGCACGTTGACGCGTCACCTCGACATGCTCGACGCGCTCGCCCACACTGGTGTGGCACTCGACATTGCCCCGACCTACCGCGCGCTCGCGCTCGCGACCGCGCAACGCAGCTCGGCGCGCGGCGCTCTCACCCCGACGCAGATCGACGCCGTCCTGACCGCGCTCGACGGGCCACCAGACCAGGGCGGGGTGGGCCCCGAGCCCCCGACGCCCTGATCCGTCCGCTCCGATCGTTCCTCCACAATCTCCGACACCCACCCCGTCAGGTTCGAGCCCCGTCCCTGACCACGCCACCGGGAGCCACGCATGACCGCACCTGTCGTCACCCACGCCCGCACCGAGTTCGCCGACGCCCGCGGCCGCTTCGGCGGCAGCGTCGGCGTCGTCATGACGATGGGGGCCCTGCACGAGGGGCATGCGACGCTCATCCGTCGCGCGCGCGAGGAGAACGACGCCGTCGTCGTCACGATCTTCCTCAACCCCCTGCAGTTCGCGGCGGGGGAGGACCTGTCGCGCTACCCCCGCACGCTGCAGCGCGACCTCGAGATCTGCGAGCGCGAGGGCGCCGACCTCGTGTTCGCTCCGAGCCCTGACGTCGTCTACCCCGACGGTGAGCCGGGCGTGCGCGTCTCGGCGGGCCCGCTGGGCGGCGTCCTCGAAGGTGCGTCGCGCCCCGGGCACTTCGACGGGATGCTGACGGTCGTCAACAAGCTGCTCAACATCGTGCACCCGACACGCGCCTACTACGGCCAGAAGGACGCGCAGCAGTTGCTGCTCATCAAGCGCATGGTGCGTGACCTCGACATGTCCGTCGAGATCGTCGGCGTACCGACCGTCCGCGAGTCCGACGGGCTCGCCCTCAGCAGCCGCAACGCCTATCTGAGCGAAGCCGACCGCGAGGTCGCGCTGTGCCTGTCGAAGGCCCTCCAGGCCGGTGAGGCCGCTCGTAACTCCGGCCCCGCCGCTGTACGGCGCGCTGCGCGGGACGTCCTCGTGCGCGAACCGCTGGCCCTCGTCGACTACCTCGTGCTCGTCGACCCGGTCACGTTGGAGCAGGTGCCCGAGTACTTCCGCGGGGAGGCGCTGCTCGCCGTCGCGGCCAAGGTCGGTACGACCCGGTTGATCGACAACGTCCCCCTCGTCGTCGGCGGTCGCGAGGCCTGAACCGCGGCCTCGTAGACTGAACACCTGGAGCGGCCCGGCGACGCGGCTGCACGTGAAAGGAAGTGGAGCCCGTGGACAGCCTGTGGCCGGCCATCGAGACGCTCATTCCGTCGATCGGAATTCTCGGCCTGTTCTACCTCATCCTGCGTCACATCATGGAGGGCGACCGGCGTGAACGCGTCGCGCAGGCGCAATGGGAGCGCGAACACGACCTGACGAAGGGTGCCGTCGCGCCCGGCGAGGAGGAGGCGCGTCTGCAGAATGCGCACCTGCCGAAGGCTGCACCCGGAACGATGAGTTCTCGCGCGACGACGCCCCCGGAATGATCGCCCCCATTCCAGTCGCGTGAATTGCGTCTGAAAAAATACTCGGGGAAAGAGCGAAATCGGTTGCCGGGTTTCGCTCTTTCGCTTATCGGACGGTAATGTCGGGTTCGTCGCCTCGCCCCTGCGAGGCAGAATCATTCGCACTTCGAAAGGAGCCGATCATGGCTCAGCGCATCCATGTCACGCTGGAAGACGACATCGACGGCTCGGACGCGAGCGAGACCATCCAGTTCGCCCTCGACGGTGTGAACTACGAGATCGACCTGTCCGACGAGAACGCCGCCAAGCTGCGTGATTCTCTCGCCACCTGGGTCGGTCACGCTCGTCGGGTCGGCGGTCGTAAGCAGCAGTCGAAGGCGTCCTCCACGCGCGGCGGTGGTCGTTCCGACCTCAATGCCATTCGTGACTGGGGCCGCGCGAACGGCTGGACGGTCAGTGACCGAGGCCGCGTCTCGGCCGACCTCATGAAGGCCTACGACGCCGCCACGAAGAACTGACGTTCGCCACGGCGCGAAGAACTTCCAGAGAGGCCCTGTGCTTTCCGTGTGGAAAGTGCAGGGTCCTTCTGTCGTGTCGGCTCGACGCGCTTGCGTGCTCTTGTCTCGTTGTTTGATTCGTTCAGCGGAGCAGGGCGTCCATCGGGTCGGGCCGGTCGAGTCGTTCGTCGAGCACGTCGTGGAGGTCGAGCTGCCGCAGGGAGCCGGGCTTGGTGCGGGCCGTCTCGATCTCGTCCCACGTTCGCGGCGTGGCGACGAACGGCCGGTTGCGGCCACGCAGCGACCATGGGGTGATGGTCGTCTTGGCCGCGACGTTCTGCGACCAGTCGATGAACACCTTGCCGGGGCGTAGTGATTTCGTCATCTTCGCGGTGATGAGTTCGGGGCGCATCTCGGTGAGCTTCTCCGCGAGGGTGCGGGCGAACTCGCGAATGTCGTCACTCGAATGGGTGCCGTCGAGGCGTGCGTAGATCTGCATTCCTTTGCTGCCCGAGGTGACAGGAACGCTGGGCCAGCCCAGAGAACCGAGCAGTTCATGCAGCATGACGGCGACCGCGGCGCATTCGTCGAGCCCCGCGGGAGCGCCCGGGTCGAGGTCGAGAACGATGCGGTCAGGATTTTCGCGTTCGCCATCCCGCCAGCGCCACTGGGGTGTGTGGAATTCGAGGGAGGCGAGGTTCGCGAAATAGCTGAGCGCGGCTACGGAATCGACGAACGGGTAGGTGACCTTGTCGATCTCTTCACGTTCGATCCAGTGCGGTGCGCCCGATGGGGTGTTCTTCTCGAAGAACTCGAGTTTTCCCACACCATGCGGAAAACGCAGCCGGGTGACTGGCCGGTCTTTCGTCTGCGCGAGAATTCGCGGTGCCACGCTCGCGTAATAGTGCAGTACCTCACCCTTCGTCGTCTCCGTCGCGGGGTACAGGATCTTGTCGAGATTCGTCAGGCGCAGCGTCCGCCCGTCGACCTCGACGACGGTGGGGCTCACCTCGGGGCTCATGCGTCGTCCTCACGTGCGGCGATGTCGAGGCGCAGCCCGGTGTATGCGGGCTGACGCAGCCGCCCGCCGGCGCTGCGCCCCAGGTGGGTGACGTCGACGAGGATCTCGGGGCGCACCCAGTGGGTGCCGACGGCGTCCTCCGCGGCGAGAGCATCGCGCGGCACGGCCGGCTCGGGCGCCGGCGTCAGCCACTCGAGCAGCGCGCGCCCGGCCGCGGCCGAGAATCCGGTGCCGACGCGTCCGCGATAGACGAGCTCGCCGTCGGCCCATTCGCCGACGAGGATCGCGCCCAGCGCGCCGGCGGTGCCGTCGACCGGTCGCCAACCGAGGACGACGAACGTCTCGCGGGTGCGGTGGACGCTCTTGAGCCAGTCCTCGCTGCGCACGCCCGGGCGATACGGTGAATCGACGCGCTTGCTGACGACGCCCTCGAGGCCCGCGTCACGGGTCGCGGCGAGCAGCGCGTCGCCGTCGTCATGCGCGGGCGGCACCTGGATCGCGGAGGCCGTGGCGCTCGATCCGTCGTCGCCCGAGCCACCGATTCCGGCGCCGTCGAGCAGTTCACGACGCGCGCTCCACGGCAGGGTGATGACGTCGTGCCCGGCGGCGCGCAGCACGTCGAACGTCATGAGCTGCACAGGAGTTCGTGCGAGGGCCGCGGCTTCGTCGGGGCTGGCGGCGCGCATGCGTGAGCGTCCGCCGCCGGGGGCGAGTCGGTGCATGACGGCGCGGAAGTCGGGCCGCCCGTTCGTCAGGGCGACGAGCTCGCCGTCGAGGACGAGGTCGTCGAAGTCGCGCAGGCGTGAACCGGTGATCTCGGGGAAGCGCGCGGAGCAGTCGGCGCCGGAGCGCGTCGCGATCGTCACCTCACCGCCGCGGACGGTGACGATGGCGCGGATGCCGTCCCACTTCACCTCGTGGCGCCACGCGGGCCCGCTCGGCACGTGAGGTGTCGGTGTCGCGAGCATCGGGCGCATAGGCTCACCCTAGATGTGACACCGCACGAGCGAGAAGGGCGCGAAGGGCATGCGAGCGATCTGGAAGGGTGCCGTCAGTTTCGGCCTCGTCAACGTGCCGGTACGCCTGTATTCGGCGACGGAGAACCACGACGTGCAGTTCCGTCAGGTGCACGAGAAGGACGGCGGACGCATCAAGTACCAGCGTGTCTGCTCGATCGACGGCGAGCAGGTCGCCTACAGCGACATCGCGAAGGGGTACGAGACGCCCGAGGGGCAGATGGTCGTGCTGACGGACGCAGACCTTGCCGACCTGCCGCTCGTCACGAGCAAGGAGATCGCCGTCGACCGGTTCGTGCCGGCCGAGCAGATCAGCCCGCTCGTGCTCGACAAGGTCTACTACCTCGAGCCCGACAAGGCGGCACTCAAGCCGTACGCCCTGCTGCGTAGCGCGCTCGAGGAGAGCGGGCGCGTCGCCGTCGTCACGGTGTCGTTGCGCACGCGCGTGACGGTGGCCGTCCTGCGCGTCGAGGGCAAGGCCATCGTCCTGCAGACGTTGCTGTGGCCCGACGAGGTGCGCGAGCCCGACTTCGCCGTCCTCGAGGCGAAGGCGGAGGTGACGGATTCAGAGCAGGCGATGGCGGCGATGCTCGTCGAGTCGTTGTCGGGTGACTTCGACCCCGAGGCGTACGAGGACACCTACGAGCAGGCCGTGCGCGAGGTCGTCGAGGCCAAGCTCGCGGGCGGCGAGGTCAAGGAACCCGAAGACAAGCCGGAGGAGAGCGCCGAGGTCGTCGACCTGCTCGCCGCCCTGCAGGCCAGCGTCGACCGGGCCAAGAAAGCACGCGGCGAAGCAGCGAGCTGACGCGCTCAGCCGCGCTGGGCGCCGTGTGATACTCGGACGATGACGGCGAACCCCGACGCGCCCGACGTCTACGACGCTTCGTTCGAGCAGCAGATCGGGGTGTTCATCGACCAGCACCGCGCCATGATCGCTGCGTCCCTCGACGGGTTGAGCGAGGCCGAGGCCCGACGTCGGCTCGTCCCGTCGACGACGACGCTGCTCGGCCTGGTGAAGCACGCGACGTTCGTCGAACGGGTCTGGTTCGAGGAGGCCCGTACAGGGCACAGCCGTGCAGAACTCGGCCTGCAGCCCGGGCCCGACGAGTCGTTCGACCTGACGGACGCCGACACGTCGGCGTCCGTGCTCGACGTTTTCGCTCGCGTCTGCGAACGATCGCGACGCGCCGTGGACGGGGTGGGCGGCGACACCATCTGGTCAGGAAACCGGCGCGGCCCGTTGAGCGTTCGCTGGATCCTGCTCCACGTGCTTCGCGAGCATGCCCAGCACTGCGGGCACGCCGACATCCTGCGCGAACAGGTCCTCATGGAACGTAGCCGCTCAAGGTGATCGCCCCGGCGCCCCGGCTGTTGGCGGCGCCGGCCACGTCGATCGGTGCGGAGCGCCCCATCGGGGCAGGTGTCAGCGCTCGACGCGGACGACGCGGTTCGTCAGCAGGTCGTGGGCCGCACGTCTGACGAGCGCGTTGGCATCCGGGTGCTCGCCGAGGGTGGCGGTGCAGACGTCGACGAGGTCAGCCAGCGAGCGGGGGCCGTCGAGCAGCGTCAGGTGGATGACGGCGCCGAGACCGTGCAGGTGCGCGGGCGTCGAGCCGATGAGCGTCAGCACCTCGAGCGCGTCCTCGTCGACGAGGGCGTCGACGAAGGGTGCGAGCGTCAGAACGGTGTCGCTGGTCAGGGCCTCGGCGTTGTCCGCAGGGCTCGCGACGGGATCCTCGCGCGAGGCGAAGGCGCGATCATCGCCGCCATCGCCGGCCGTGACGGCGGCAGCCAGCGTCGCCGACGCGAGCGGCTGGTAGGGGTCGACGTCGGGCTGCTGCGTCCACCACGTGCCGGGCACGTGACGCCAGAACGGCTCCTGCGGCGCCAGCGTGAACACCTCGCGCAAGAGGGGGAGCGTGTCGGCGATCTCGCGATAACGCAGACGTTGGACGCCGCCGCCGGCGAGGGCTATCCGGGCGAGCAGGTCGAGGCAACCGTCGATCTGCGGCATCGCCGACGACTGCGGCAGGATGAGCGTCAACGCCTCGAACAGCGGCATCTCGCTCAGCTCTGCCTCGCCGGGCTCGTGAGTGCCGGCGCTGTTGTCGTCCTCGGCATCGATACGGTCGGGCGCGGCGCGCGTGGCGTCAGCTTCCGCATCGCCGCCGTTGACGCTCTCGTCAGGGCGGGCGTCGTCACGAATGCGGTCGAGCAGGACGAGCGGCCCGAGCCGCAACGCGCCCTCACGAGGCGGCGCCATGTCGAGGTCTTCGGGGCAGTGCTGCGTCTTGACGCCGGAGACACCCGGGTTGACGAGCACCGACAGCGGCTTGGGGTAGGCCATGACGTCGCGGCGGTCGTTGAAGATGAGCGTCTCGTCGGTGACGTAGCCGTAGCCGTGCGTGCAGTAGTGCTGCGTCGCCGTCGTCTTGCCGGTGCCCGATGCTGCGAACAGACCGGCGACGACGCCCGTGTCAGGGTCGCAGACTCCACCGGCGTGGAGCATGACAAACTCGCCCGCACGCGTCGAGATGGCGCGGCCGGTGAGCGTCGTCGTCAGCGTGTAGTCGCCGGTGTCTGAGCCGCTGCCGGGGGCGTCATCGATTCGATCGACGGTGATCGTCTTTGCGATGTCGACCCGCTCGACCTCAGCCGTCCCGGCTGCTCGCAAGCC
This sequence comes from Dermacoccus sp. GAS27A, assembly GCF_044909235.1. Classification (NCBI taxonomy): domain Bacteria; kingdom Bacillati; phylum Actinomycetota; class Actinomycetes; order Micrococcales; family Dermacoccaceae; genus Dermacoccus; species Dermacoccus sp. GAS27A. The sequence continues at coordinate 171,997 of NZ_JBIYDW010000007.1, forward strand.
TGCGGCGCTCTCGCTGCCGACCGAACTGCCACCCCGACCCACCCGATGTGGCGCGCTCGGCAAGGGCGCGATCGTGCGCTGTGACGGCGCGTCCGGGCGGCACCAGTGCCACTGACGCGCGACGGCGTCACGACGCTCGGGCTGCACGTTCACCGCGAAGTCGAGGCCGAAGACGCGAAGCTCGAGGGGGCCGTCAGTCACGTGTCCAGCCTATCCGTGACGACCGTCATGGGTGGGGCAGACCCACGAGGGCATGCGCCCCTGCCGACCGGGATCGGGGCGCGAGGTTCCGCCCTGGGCGAACGCAGCAGCCAAACGCGCCCGGAGCGGAACACGGCGGGCACACGCGGCGTTGGCACCTTCGAAGACCGGTGGTGGATCCGGCGTCACGCTGACGTCGTCACCCGCCCCGGCTAGCATCGTGTGAGATCTCGGCATCGAGGAGATGACATGTTCGAACGGTTCACCGACCGCGCCCGTCGGGTCGTGGTGCTCGCGCAAGAAGAAGCGCGCATGCTCAACCACAACTACATCGGCACGGAGCACATCCTCCTGGGCCTCATCCACGAAGGGGAGGGCGTCGCCGCGAAGGCGCTCGAATCCCTGGGTATCTCGCTGGACGCCGTCCGCGAGCAGGTTCAGGAGATCATCGGCCAGGGGCAGCAGACGCAGTCCGGCCACATTCCCTTCACGCCGCGCGCGAAGAAGGTTCTCGAGCTGTCCCTGCGCGAGGGGCTGCAGCTCGGTCACAGCTACATCGGCACCGAGCACATCCTGCTCGGCCTGATCCGCGAGGGTGAGGGCGTCGCCGCGCAGGTGCTCGTCAAGCTCGGCGCAGACCTGTCGACGGTGCGCACCACCGTCATCCAGCTCCTGTCCGGATACCAGGGCAAGGGCGAGCCGCAGGCCGCGGGCGTCGGCGCGTCGTCGTCGGGAGGCCCCGCCGAGGGCACCCCGGCCGGTTCGACGGTGCTCGACCAGTTCGGTCGCAACCTCACGCAGGCTGCCCGTGAGGGCAAGCTCGACCCGGTCATCGGGCGTGAGAAGGAGATCGAGCGCGTCATGCAGGTGCTGTCGCGCCGTACCAAGAACAACCCGGTGCTCATCGGTGAGCCCGGCGTCGGCAAGACCGCCGTCGTCGAGGGTCTTGCCGCTGACATCGTCACGGGTGACGTGCCGGAGACACTCAAGGACAAGCACCTCTACACCCTCGACCTCGGCTCGCTCGTCGCCGGTTCGCGCTACCGCGGTGACTTCGAGGAGCGCCTCAAGAAGGTGCTCAAGGAGATCCGCACGCGTGGCGACATCATCCTGTTCATCGACGAGATCCACAGCCTCGTCGGTGCCGGTGCGGCCGAGGGTGCCATCGACGCTGCCTCGATCCTGAAGCCGATGTTGGCTCGTGGCGAGCTGCAGACGATCGGTGCGACGACGCTCGATGAGTACCGCAAGCACATCGAGAAGGACGCGGCGCTCGAGCGCCGGTTCCAGCCGATCCAGGTCAACGAGCCGACGATCCCGCAGGCCATCGAGATCCTCAAGGGTCTGCGCGACCGCTATGAGGCGCACCACCGCGTCACGATCACGGACGCCGCGCTCGTCGGGGCCGTCAACATGGCCGACCGGTACATCACCGACCGCTTCCTGCCGGACAAGGCGATCGACCTCATCGATGAGGCGGGCGCGCGTCTGCGGATCCGTCGCATGACGGCTCCGCCGGAGCTGCGCGAGTTCGACGAGAAGATCGCTCACGTGCGTCGTGAGAAGGAATCGGCCATCGACAGCCAGGACTTCGAGAAGGCCGCTGCCCTGCGTGACGACGAGCGCAAGCTCGTCGAGGAGAAGGAGGCCAAGGAGAAGGAGTGGAAGGCCGGCGACGTCGACCTCGCCGCCGTCCTCGACGAGGAGCTCGTCGCAGAGGTTCTCGCCGCGTCGACCGGTATCCCCGTGTTCAAGCTGACGGAGGAGGAGTCCTCGCGTCTGCTGCGCATGGAGGACGAGCTGCACAAGCGCGTCATCGGCAACGACGACGCCATCAAGGCACTGTCGCAGGCCATCCGACGCACGCGTGCCGGCCTCAAGGACCCGCGCCGTCCCGGTGGTTCGTTCATCTTCGCCGGCCCGACGGGTGTCGGCAAGACGGAGCTCGCCAAGTCGCTCGCCGAATTCCTCTTCGGTGACGAGGACGCGCTCATCACGCTCGACATGTCCGAGTACGCGGAGAAGCACACCGTCTCGCGTCTGTTCGGTTCGCCCCCCGGCTACGTCGGCTACGAAGAGGGTGGCCAGCTGACGGAGAAGGTGCGTCGCAAGCCGTTCTCGGTCGTGCTGTTCGACGAGGTGGAGAAGGCTCACGCCGACATCTTCAACTCGCTGCTGCAGATCCTGGAGGACGGTCGCCTGACCGACAGCCAGGGCCGCGTCGTCGACTTCAAGAACACCGTCATCATCATGACGACGAACCTCGGCACGCGCGACATCGCGAAGGGCGTCTCCCTCGGCTTCGCCGCGGGCAACGACCAGCGCAGCAACTACGACCGGATGAAGGCGAAGGTCGGCGAGGAGCTCAAGCAGCACTTCCGTCCCGAGTTCCTCAACCGTGTCGACGACACGATCGTGTTCCCGCAGCTGTCGCAGGCCGAGATCGTCGAGATCGTCGACCTCATGGTCGCGAAGCTCGACGAGCGCCTCAAGGATCAGGACATGGCGATCGAGCTCACGCAGGGCGCGAAGGATCTGCTCGCAAAGCGCGGGTACGACCCGGCTCTCGGTGCTCGTCCGCTGCGTCGCACGATCCAGCGCGAGATCGAGGACCAGCTGTCCGAGAAGATCCTCTTCGGCGAGATCTCGAAGGGCGACCTCGTGCTCGTCGACGTCGAGGGCGAAGGCAAGGAGGCGACGTTCACGTTCTCCGGCACGCCGATCTCGCTGTCGAAGCACACGCGGGCGTCTGACAAGGTCGACACCGACATGAAGGGCGCGACGCCGAGCAGTGACGACCTGTCGGGTCCGATCGACTTCGGTGGCGCCGTCGGCGGTGGTCCCGGTGGCGGCGAAGGCGCTGCCGCGGTCTGATCGACGTTCCGACCGTGTCTGATGCGCGGTGACCTGTGCGGTGCGGCCCGCCTCCCTGGGGGGAGGCGGGCCGCACCGTCGTGTTCTCGTCGGGTGGGCTTGACGGGGTTCGTCAGCTGGGACGCGCGGCTGCGGCCCCGAAGCGAGTGCCTAGGGTGGAGTGCATGAGTTCCGTCGTGCTTCGCCGTGCCCGCGCCGCCGATGTGCGAGGCATCCGACGGCTCGTGACGCCGTACGTGGAGTCGAAGGCGATCGTCGACAAACCGGCCGTCAGCTACTACGAGAACCTGAGCGAGTTCATCGTCGCCGAGCTCGACGACGACATCGTCGGATGCGGTGCGCTCCACGTCATGTGGGAGGACGTCGCGGAGGTGCGAACGCTCGCCGTGTCCGGCGACGTCCGCGGCCACGGCGTCGGAGGGCGCCTGCTCGACGCCCTCATCCACCAGGCGCGCATCATCGGCGTCGACCGCGTGTTCTGCCTGACGTTCGAGACCGCCTTCTTCGCGCGCCACGGGTTCGTCGAGATCGAAGGCATCCCGATCGAGCGAACCGTCTACGACGAACTGCTGCAGTCGTACGACGAAGGTGTCGCCGAATTCCTCGACCTCGACCGCGTCAAGCCCAACACCCTCGGCAACACGCGCATGCTGCTGACGCTCTGACGATCGGAAGAGCGCGGTTGAGCAAAACGTTTGTTGCCCATTCGTTAGCCGATGCAGAGGTGCATGCATGGGTTCGACGACTACTGTGAGCCGGTTGGCCGTTCTTGGACGAGTGGCCGCGCCTCATTGACCACCCATCAGGGAAGGGCCATCGCACATGGTTCACCTTCTTGCAGCGGACGCGACCGGGCCGATCTCCCACGCGTCGTCCGGGCAACTCACCCTCGCGGCGCTCGCCGGCATCGCCGTCGTCGTCCTCGCGATCAGCGCGTTCAAGCTCCACCCGTTCCTCGGCCTCATCCTCGGCAGCGCGGCGCTCGCCGCCGTCGCCCAGGTGCCAGGCAAGGCCGCCGTCGACAGCTTCACGACCGGTTTCGGCAAGACCGCCGGCTCCGTCGGTCTGCTCGTCGCCCTCGGTGCGATGATCGGTCAGCTGCTCGCCGACTCCGGCGGCGGCAACGCGATCGTCGACAAGCTCGTCGGCGGCGTCAAGGCCTCCGCACTGCCGTGGATGATGGCGCTCGTCGCCGCGATCATCGGCCTGCCGATGTTCTTCGAGATCGGCGTCGTCCTGCTCATCCCGATCGTCCTGTCGGTCGCGCGCCGCACGAAGCAGCCGGTGCTGCTCATCGGCATCCCGGCCCTCGCCGGCCTGTCGGTGCTCCACGGTTTCGTGCCGCCGCACCCCGGCCCCGTCGCCGCGATCGAGGCCGTCCACGCCAACACCGGCCGCACCCTGCTGTTCGGCATCATCGCCGCCATCCCGACGCTCATCGTCGCCGGCCCGCTGCTCGGGCGCCTCGTCGCGCGTCTCGTGCCCGTCGATGCTCCTGCGGCGCTCGCTGCCGACGGCTCGGTCCGCGACGCGGGTTCGGGCGCGCATGGCGGTGGCGAGCACGACGGCGCCACCGCCGTCGACGCGAAGAACGACACGACGCCCACGCGTCGCCCGTCGTTCGGTGCAGCGATCACGTGCATCCTGCTGCCCGTCGTCCTCATGCTCATCTCGGCCATCGCCGAGATCGCCGGCATGAAGAAGGGCACGGCGCTGTCCGTCATCGAGTTCCTCGGCAACCCGCCGGTCGCGCTGTTCATCTCGACCATGGTCGCGATGATCCTGCTCGGCAAGGGCGCCGGCCTGTCGATCGCGAAGACGAACGGCATCATGAGCGCGGGCCTGCCCGCCGTCGCCGGCATCATCCTCATCGTCGCCGCCGGCGGTGGCTTCAAGACGCTCCTCGTCGACGCGGGCGTCGGCAACGTCATCAAGGACTGGGCAGACGGCAGCAACTTCTCTCCGCTGCTGCTCGCGTGGCTCGTCGCCGTCGGCATCCGTCTCGCGACGGGTTCGGCGACGGTCGCGACGATCACCGCCGCCGGCATCGTCGCGCCCATGGTCGCCCACCTCGACGCCAACCAGCTCTCCCTCGTCGTGCTCGCGATCGGCGCCGGCTCGCTGTTCTTCAGCCACGTCAACGACGCCGGGTTCTGGCTCGTCAAGGAGTACTTCGGCCTCAGCGTCGTGCAGACCCTCAAGTCGTGGTCGCTCATGGAGACGGTCATCTCCGTCGTCGGCTTCGCCTGCGTCTGGATCCTGCACCTCATCGTCTGAGACGCAGGGCGCTCGCACTCACCGAACCCCCTTGCGCGCAGATGCACCCGGGTGCATCTGCGCGCAAGAGGGTTCGTCGTCCAGGGGCACCGATGTCCACGAACGGGCCGGTGGCCAGAGCCAGTTCCCGGCTGAAGAATCGAACGTTAGGGTGAAGAGCATGAGCATACAACCGCAGCCCCAGTTCGTCATCGTCATGGGCGTCTCGGGCTCGGGCAAGACGACCGTCGCGACGGGTCTGGCCGACGCCATGGGGTGGACGTACGTCGAGGGCGACGACCTGCACCCGCAGGCCAACGTCGAGAAGATGCGCGCCGGCATCCCGCTGACGGACGAGGACCGCTGGCCGTGGCTGACGAAGATCGGCGAGTGGATCGACGAGCACGAGAGCCTCGGCAAGAGCGCCGTCATCACATGCAGTGCGCTCAAGCGCAGCTACCGTGAGCTGCTCCGCGAGGGGCGCCCGACGGTGTCGTTCTGCCACGTCGACGTCTCGCGCGAGCAGCTCGAACAGCGTCTCGCCGAGCGCAAGGGTCACTACATGCCGGCGTCCCTGCTGCAGAGCCAGCTCGACACGCTCGAGCCGCTGCAGGCTGACGAGCCGGGCACCACCGTCGAGGCGAAGGGCGGGCAGGAAGCGGTTCTCGCCGAGGTGATGGAATCGCTCCACCTCCACGCGCCGGCCAACCCCGAGGCTGCGTACGTCAAGCCGACCGACGCCGGGCCACACGCCGATCACGCGAGCTGACGCTTCACTGACCGACCGACGATGTTGCCCGGGTTCCGGGGCGCCCGCGCCCCGAAACCCGGGCAACATCGTCGTCTGAGGGGGTGGCTCAGCGGCGGCCGGGCAGCGCGAACAGCTCGTCGTCGAGGGGGTCGACGAGACCGTCCTCGATGAGCGATGAGAGGCAGCGCTCGCGCTGGGCGTCGTCGTCCCAGGCCTCGTCGAGGCGGGCGCGTTCGACGGGGCCGTGCGCCTCGCGCAGCACCGCGAGCAGCTTGCCGCGCACCATCCGATCGGTGCCGGCCCAGGCCTGCCCACGCCGGGCGGGGCCGTCGTAGACGGGCGCGCCCGCGAGCTGCCAGGCGCAGGCGTCGATGATCGGGCAGGTGCCGCAGGCGGGGGCCTTCGCGGTGCACACGACCGCTCCGAACTCCATCGACGCGGCGTTCCACAGCACGTGATCGTCCTGCGGCAGCAGCAGCGCGGCGAGTCGGCGTTCTGCGGCGCTCAGGTTGGGTCGGGGGAACTCGACGCCGGTCACCGTACGCGCCTCGACGCGTCGGATGTTCGTGTCGATGACGGTGACGCGCTCACCGAACGCGAACGACGCGACGGCCGCTGCCGTGTACTCGCCGACGCCGGGCAGCGCGAGCAGGTCGTCGTGCGTCGACGGCACCTCGCCGCCGTGCCGTTCGACCATCGTGACGGCGGCGTCGTGCAGCCGCAGGGCACGACGCGGGTAGCCGAGGCGGCCCCAATGGCGGACGGCCTCGCCTGGCGCGGCGGCCGCCAGGTCCGACGGGGTGGGCCAGCGCTCGAGCCATTCCTGCCAGATCGGAGCCACGCGCGCGACGGGCGTCTGCTGGCTCATGACCTCGGACAGGAAGATGCCCCACGGTGTCGTGTCGGGGGAGCGCCATGGCAGCGGGCGCGCGGCATCGAGGAACCAGGCGTTGAGACGTGCGACGAGGTCGTCGCGCTGTGCCTCCGGAAGCAGCGTGCTCACACGTAGCGTTCGAGGATGCTGCTCTCGGCGAGGCGCGAGAGCCCTTCGCGCACGGCGCGGGCGCGCGATTCGCCGACGCCGTCGACGGTGAGCAGGTCGTCGAAGTCCGCGGCGAGCAGGGCCTGCAGGCTGCCGAAATGGTCGACGAGTCGGTCGATGATTGCGCCGGGCAGGCGCGGCACCTTCGACAGCAACCGGTAGCCGCGCGGAGTGACGAGGGCGTCGAGCGCGTCACCCGCGACGGCGAAGCCGACCGCGCGCGCGTTGGCGCTGATGTCGATGAGGTCGTCGTTGCTCAGCGAGGCGAGGTTCGCGTCGGCCTGTTCGAGCGTGTAGCCGTCGCGTGAGGATTCCAGGTAGTCACGGATGAGGAGTTCACGGTCGTTGCCGAGGGCGCCGATGAGTTCCTGCAGCTGCAGGTCGATGAGGCGTCCGTCGGTGCCGAGTTCGACGACGTAGGAGGAGATCTCCTCGCTGATGCGCCGCACCATCTCGAGGCGCTGCAGCACCTGGGCGACGTCACGCACCGTCACCAAGTCTTCGATCTCGAGAGCGGAGAGGGAGCCAGTGACCTCGTCGAGGCGCTTCTTGTACCGCTCGAGCGTCTGCAGCGCCTGCCCGGCGCGCGACAGGATCGCGGGCGAGCCCTCGAGCACGTGACGCATGCCGCCGACGTACACGGCGATGATCTGCATCGACTGGCTGACGGAGATGACGGGGAAACCGGTCTGCTTCGCGACACGTTCGGCCGTGCGGTGACGGGTGCCGGACTCGCGCGTCTCGATGCTCGAATCGGGGACGAACTGGATCGCCGCACCGATGATCTTCTCCAGGCCAGAGCTGACGACGATGCCGCCGTCCATCTTCGCGAGTTCGCGCAGGCGCGTCGCGGAGAAGTCGATGTTGATCGGGAAGCCGCCCGTCGAGATCTTGTCGACGACGTCGTCGTGCCCGACGACGATGAGCGCTCCGGTGCGCCCGCGCAGGATGCGTTCGAGAGCGTCGCGCAGTTCGGTGCCGGGAGCGATGGCGGCGAGGGTCTCCCAGAGCAGGGCCTCGTTGGATCGCTCAGTCACACTTGCCTCTTTTGCCATGACCCACCTGCTCGTCTCGTTCCTCACCCACCGTGAACTCTACTGACTGCGGGTGCGCGCGAGCACGCGCCGACATCACATCGTGACGTGGCGGCGCGCACCCACCCGCTCAGGTGTCGCGATGTCTGCTGATCAGACCGTCCAGAGCCCGTAGGACTCACCGAGATTGCGGATCTTCTGCGCTCGTGCCAGGCGCGGCGCGTAGCTGCCGTCGCGTGTACCGCCGCCGTGCTCGTGCGAGTCGAGCAGTTCGGCGGCCCACTCGATCTCAGAGTGGCTGGGGGACAGGCCACGGTTGATCGGGTCGGTCTGGTCGATGCGCAGCGTCAGCTTGCCCGTCATGCCCATGTTCTGGGTGACCTTGCACGCCTCGAGCAGCTCGTCCTCGGAGTCGGTGAGGGTCGGGCCGTCGATCGGGCCGGGCAGCTGGCCGACGCGGGAGGCGACGACGAGCTTGGAGCGCGCATACGCGAGCGCCATCGGGTCGGCGCCCGCGCCGGTGTCGCGGCGGAAGTCGCCGACACCGAACGCGAGGCGGAAGGTGCCCGGGGCGGACGCGATCGACGTTGCGTTCTCGATGCCGATGGCCGACTCGACGAGCGCGAGGACGGGGGTTCCCGGGTTGAGGCGCATCGCCGTCAGCGTGACGTGCTCGGGCTTCTCCGTCTTCGCCAGCATGACGCCGCGCAGGCCGGGGATGCCGTGGAGGGCGTTGAGGTCGTCCTCCCAGAACTCGGTGTTGATGTCGTTGATGCGCACCCAACCGGTCGCGCCGTCCTCGAGGGCCTTGACGACGTTGTCGCGCGCCGTGGACTTGTCGGACGCAGGCGCGGCATCCTCGATGTCGAAGATGACGGAATCGGCCTCGGAGGCGAGGGCCGCGTCGAAGAGTTCGGGCTTCATGGCGCTGGCGAGCAGCCAGCTACGGGACAGCTGCGCGGGCAGAGCGGCAGCGCGGGCGTTACGTCCGGAAAACACGTCTGGTTCATCCTCAGGTCGTCGTCGTACTCGGCGCAGCCATGCGGCGCGCTCGATGCCTCTGGCACCTTAGTGCCGGGTTTGGGTTACTTCGCAGTACCGATCGCGGCCTGTGATGGTGGCCACACGTGGTGAGGGGTTGTCTTCCAGGTTAGGGAAACCGTGGCCGGGGTGGGTGGATGGATCACGTCGTGGTCGGTGGGGGTGCTGATGGTCGCCTGGGGTGTCTCGGGCGTGGTGGCGGGGCGGCTGCGTCGCGTGGGTGAGGATGGGTCAGTCGTGACTGAATCGTCGGGACGTAAGTGACTCAACTGGCCGGTGGGAATCCGGGCCCTCGGGGCATCGCTGACCGGGCCGCTCAATCACCTGATGCCGTTCCGACGGCACGCATCGCCGAGCCGAGGTCGGCGCACTCGGCGATGCGCATGCCCGCGGGGGTCTTCTCGGTGCCGAGCGACCCGGCGGGAATGATGGCCTTGTCGAACCCGATGCGCGCCGCCTCGGTGAGACGTCGCGCCACACCGCTGACGGCGCGGATGTCTCCCGAAAGTCCCACCTCGCCGACGGCGATGAGCCCCGCCGGCAGCGGTTTCTCCTGCGCCGAACTGAGCAGGGACAACGCGACGGCGAGGTCGGACGCCGGTTCGCTCAGCTTCGCGCCACCGACCGTCGAGACGTAGCAGTCGGCACGGCTGACGGGGGCACCCGCGCGGCGTTCGAGAACGGCGAGGATCATCGCGGTCCTCGAGGAGTCGACCCCTGACGTCGTGCGGCGCGGCGAACCACCTGCCGACGGCGCGACGAGCGCCTGTACCTCCGTCACGAGTGGTCGGCGACCCTCGAGCGTCACCGTGACGCACGTACCAGCGACGGGCTTGTCGCGCGAGGTGAGGAACAGTGAGCTCGGGTCCGACAGACCCTGGATGCCGCCGTCGGACAGGTCGAAGCAACCGACCTCGTCGGTCGGCCCGTAGCGGTTCTTGACCGCGCGCACGAGCCGCAGACGCGAGTGACGTTCGCCCTCGAAGGTGATGACGACGTCGACGAGGTGCTCCAACAGACGGGGGCCGGCGATCGAACCGTCCTTCGTCACGTGCCCGACGAGCACCGTCGAGATGTTGCGGGCTTTCGCCACCTGGATGATGGCGGCCGCGACCTCGCGCACCTGCGAGACGTTGCCGGCCGAACCGTCGACCTCGGCGCTCGCGATCGTCTGCACGGAGTCGATGACGAGGAACGTCGGTTGGACCGCATCGATGTGCGCGAGCACGGTGGCGAGGTCGGTCTCGCTCGCGAGGTAGAGCGTGTCGGCGACCGCGTCCGTGCGGTCGGCGCGCAGACGCACCTGCGCCGCGGATTCCTCGCCGCTGACGTAGAGCACCTTCGTGTCAGCGCGCGCCGCGCGCGCGGCGACGTCGAGCAGCAGCGTCGACTTGCCGATGCCCGGCTCTCCCGCGACGAGCATGACGGCGCCCGGTACGAGGCCACCACCCAGGACGCGGTCGAACTCGCCGACGCCCGTCGTCGTGACGGACGCCTTCGTCGCGTCCACGTCGCCGATCGGCTTGGCCGGGTTGGCCACCTTCGACGCGGCCTGGGTGCGAACGGCGACGGGCCCGCCGACCTCCTCGACGGTGCCCCACGACTGACACTCACCACATCGCCCGACCCACTTGACCGTCTGCCACCCACACTCGGTGCAGCGGTACGTCGTTCGCTTCGAAGCCTTGCTCGCCATGGTCGAAACCCTAGACGCGAGCGCCGACAACCCCGGAATGGCGGGTAATCCTGCGCTCAGCAGCCCCCGGGTGCGTCCTTCGCCCCCTCAGCCACCACCGTCGCGATGTTGTGTCATCAACGCGTGAAATGGCACGCGTTCATGACGCAACATCCGCAGACTCGTGAGGCAGTCACGCCACAGCTCGTCACGTCGCCAGTTTGCTCACGACGTATTGGTTGAGGCTGACATTCTGTTGGGCCGACTCCCGCGCAAGCCGGCGGTGGAGATCCTGTGGCATTCGGATGTTGAACTTCCCCGAGTAGGTTCGCCGCGAAAGAGGCGGCGGTTCTTCACCTGAAGCGCGCATGTCGGTCAAGACGTCGTTCACCAAGGTGGCGATGCCGGTGAGCGCGGCGTCTGGGAGTCGGCCGGCCATGAGAGCGAGGGGAACTCGGCGCAGGTGGCGACGAACTCGCCATCAACCGATGACCAGACCACGCGGTAGCCGTACTCGGCGACAGAGGGGGCGGTCGCGTTCACGGCACAGTGCTCCTCTGGGGCTTGGCGGCGGCGTCGAGGGCTCGCTTCGCCCGTCGCCACATCCCAATGTTTCCACGGTCACGGTACTGAACGCCAAGGGGTGTGAGCCGGCCATGCCTGCCGCCCCACCGAGCACCACATCCTCATGCACGACAGTGCGTCAGCGGCCCTGGGCCTCCAGCGTCGCGGGATGCACGTACAACGGCAGCAGGTCGCGTCCGGCAGGGGTGACGGCCAGCGCGGCAGCCGCTGCGAGGTGCGCCTCGCAGTACGTGACGAGCACGTCGTAGGCGTCCTGGCCCATGAGCTCGACCAATTCGGGTCGCTGCGAGACGTAGACCGGCTCGGCTCCCACGTGCGCCTCGGAGTTGCCCGAGCAGTACCAGTCGAGGTCGTGCCCGCCCGAACCCCATCCGCGACGGTCGTACTCGGCGATCGTCGTCTCGAGATACTCCTCACCGTCGGGCAGCGTCACGCGACGATACGAACGTCGGATCGGCAACTGCCAGCACACCTCGGGCTTGAGCGACCACGGCTCGACGCCCGTCGACCACGCCTTCTGATGCAGCGCGCAACCCAGGCCGGGGCCGGCCGTCCTCACGTCGTCCGAACCCTCCACCGACGAGGTGACGTCACCGAATCCCGGCCGGTTCAAGAAGATGCAGGCACCCTCGACGACGCGCGTCTTGCGGTCGCCGTCCTCGTCGACCTCGACCCAGCCGTCAGCGGAGTGGCCCTCGTCGTAGTACTGCCATTCGTCGCGGGTCAAGGTCTTCATGACCGACGCGGTGTGCGCCTCGTCCTCGTCGCCGGTGAAGTGCGCGCCGAGCACGCAGCATCCCAGGTCGGGCTTCGACGCATCGATGCCGCAGCATCCGTCGCCGAACGTGCACGTCCAGTTCGACGTCAACCACGTGAGGTCGCAGCGGAAGCGCTCGACGGCGTCCGCCTCGCTCGCCGGGTCGTCGAACTCGACCCAGGTGCGCGGTATCTCGAGATCGCATTCAGCCACGCCCGCGATGATAGGTGCTCGCCGCCCGGCGCGGGTATCGTCGAGGTTCCGCCGCAGACACCCGCGACGCCGACAGGGGAGGCCACGCATGACCTCGCGCACGAGCCTCGCTGCCGGCACCCTCGCACTCTCCCTGCTGACCGGGTGCAGCGCCCTCACGACGCGCAGCGCCTCGAACCCCACCTCGAGTTCGACGACGAGCCCCGCCACCACGCCCGCGGCCCGGATGGCGCAGAGCGGCATCGCTGAGAAGGTCGGGTCGCAACCGCGCACGCAGTCGAAGGGCGGCGCGATGGTCGTCGCCGTTACCAACGCCGTCATCCCCTCCGGGATCGTGACGGCGAGTGAGCGCGCCGTCTCCGCCGTGCGCGGCCTCGACCGCCACGCCTCTGCGAACCCGTTGCTCGTCGTCGTGCCGCGCGATGACGCCGACTTCAAGAAGTACACGGGCACCGAGCCGGGCAGCCAGCTCGCGAGCACGGTGACGCGCGGCGGCACGTTGCCGTTCGTCGTCGTCGCGCCGTGGACGGTGCGTCACGCGAACGACGTGGCGGCCCGCGAGACGCTCGCACACGAGGCCTTCCACGCCCTCACGCTCGAGAAGCTGCGCGAGACGCGGCCGCTGTGGCTGCTCGAGGGGTGGGCCGAGTACGTCGGCCAGAAGCTCGTCCCGCAGGCGCCGCACAAGCGCACCGACATCCGTCCGCATCTGACGAGCGACGAGGAACTGCGCGGCGCGAACGCCGCCGACGCGTACTACGTGGCGTTCACGTTCGCGCGTTTCCTGCGCGACACGTACGGCAACGGCGCCGTCATGGCGTTCTACACCGACGCCGTCACGACGACGACCGACATCGAGACCCTCGCGCAGCGGCACTTCCACAAGGGCCTCACCCAGCTGGAGACCGACTACGACGCCTGGTACCCCACGTTCCGCTGAGCCGGATACCCTGCGACCATGCGCCTCGGAGTCATCGACGTCGGTTCCAACACCGTGCACCTGCTCGTCGTCGATGCGCACCCCGGCGCCCAGCCGTTGCCCGCGATGTCGCACAAGCGCGTGCTGCGCCTGTCCGAACACGTCACCGCCGACGGCTTCATCGACGCATCCGGTATCGCCGATCTGACGCAGTTCGTCGGCGAATGCGTGACGATCGCCGAAGACGCCGGCATCAGCGAACTCATGTCGTTCGTGACGTCCGCGGTGCGCGAGGCGCCCAACGGTCAGGCCGTCCTCGATCATGTGCGTGAGCACACCGGCCAGGAGCTGCGCGTGCTGACGGGCGAGGAGGAGGCGCGCGTGACGTTCCTCGCCGCGCGCCGCTGGTTCGGCTGGTCGAGCGGGCGCCTGTTCGGCATCGACATCGGCGGCGGCTCGCTCGAACTCGCGACGGGTATCGACGAGACGCCCGACACCGCCGTCAGTCTGCCGCTGGGGGCCGGGCGCCTCACGCGTGAGCTGGCGGGCGATCCGCCGTCCGCGGAAGATCTGCGCGCCCTGCGCACGCGCGTGCGCGCCGAGATCGCCGGCGTCGCACGGGATCTGACGCGCTGGGGCACACCTGATCGCACCGTCGGCACGAGCAAGACGATCCGTTCCCTCGCGCGCCTGACGGGGGCCGCGCCGTCGAGCGACGGCCCGTTCGCGCCGCGCTCGCTCGCCCGCGCAGGCCTCAGCGACCTCGTCTCGCGACTCGCGGCGATGACGGCGACCGAACGCGCGCAGCTGCCCGGCGTCAGCGTCGAACGCAGCGCGCAGGTGCTCGCCGGTGCCGTCGTCATCGAGGCGACGATGGATCTGTTCGACGTCGACTCCCTCGACGTGTGCCCCTGGGCGTTGCGCGAGGGGCTCATCCTGCGCCGATTGGACGCGCTGGCGTGAGCATCCGCGTCGGTCTGTCCACCGCGTCGTGCTACCCGTTGAGCACGGCGGCGGCCTTCCGCATCGCAGCCGAACTCGGCTACGACGGCGTCGAGGTCATGGTCTGGACCGAACCGGCGAGCCAGGACGCGCGGGCCCTGCGCGAGCTGTCCGAACGTCACGGCGTGCCGATCCTGTCGATCCACGCCCCGACGCTGTTGCTCACGCAACGTGTCATGGGCAACGAGCCGTGGGGCAAGATCGACCGTTCCGTCGACCTCGCGCGCGACGTGGGAGCCGGCACGGTCGTCCTGCACCCGCCGTTCCGGTGGCAGAAGGAGTACGCGACGGGGTTCGTCGACGGCGTCGCGCAACGTGAGGCCCGCCACCCGGAGATCAAGCTCGCCGTCGAGAACATGTTCCCGTGGCGCGCTCGCGGACGCGAGGTGCAGGCGTACCTGCCCCACTGGGATCTGCGGCGCAACCACTACGCGCACACGACGCTCGACCTGTCGCACACGGCGACGTCCGGCAGCGACGCCATCGCCGTTGCCGAAGAACTCGGCGACCGCCTCAGCCACATCCACCTCGCCGACGGGCTCGGCTCCTACAAGGACGAGCACCTCGTTCCGGGGCGCGGCACGCAGCCGTGCGCGCAGATGCTCGAGATGCTCGCGCGTGACGAGTTCGGCGGCGACGTCGTCGTCGAGGTCGGCACGCGACGCCTGTCCGACGAAGACCGGCTCGTCGACCTCGCCGAGGCGCTCGCGTTCGCGCGGCTGCACCTCGCGATCGGGGCCGGACGCATCGGTTCGCCGTTCTGACGAACCCGCCCCGTGCAGCCGCGAGACGGGGTGCCGACGCACGGATGGGCCACGTAGGCTGGGTCGAAACGTCGACGAAGGAGGTGGCGCCGATGCCGAAGTACTCGTTCGGTCCGCGTCTGCCCGCAGCTACGTCGAAGGTCGTCTCGGCGGCGTCGCGTGGGCCGATCGCGCGCGCCGCGGCGAAGTCGCTCGTCGCCGGTGAGGGCATCGACGACGCCATCCGCGTCACCGACGAACTCACGAGCGCAGCAGCCGGCACTACCGCTGAAAGCCCCGACGAACATCCCCGTATCTCGTGGCGCCCGCTGCTCGTGCCGCCGGCGAGCACGGACGACCTGCTCACCGTCCAGGCCGACACGATCGGCGCAGTGAGCGCGCTCGCCGCGACCGGCGCGCCGTCACCGGATCTGACGATCGACGTCGGCACGTTTGGCGTCTTCGCCGATGACGTCTCGGGCGGCGTCCTCATCAACAGTCTGCGCGAGGTCGGGCAGGCCGCGCGCAACGCGGGGGTGACGCTGACGCTCACCGTCACCGACCCCCTCTACATCCAGGCCGTCTACGTGCTCGGCGACGAACTGCGCCAGGATTTTCCGGAGACCGGCATCGTGCTGCCCACCCGCCTGCGCGGCGCGTCCGACGACCTGAGCGACCTCGCCACGAACGGGCGTCGCGTGCGTCTGACGACGGAACGCCTCGACGCCGCGCTCGGCATGACATCGGCGCGCGAGAGCGGCAACGCGTTCGTCGACATCACGAAGGCGCTGCTCGACGCGCAGGCCGTCACGGCTTTCGACACCGACGACGCGCTGCTGCTCGACATCGCCGCCTCCCTCGTGCGCCGCCATGACGCGCAGGGCGCCGAGGTCGTCACCCCGCTCGGCGTCACGGCCCCGACCCACCACGATGACGCCTTCGCGCGCCGCGTCGTCGTCCCGTACGGCCCGATGTGGTCGACATACGTCGCGAGCGCGCTCGCGGGACGGCCGTCGTTGGCACTGACGCTGCCCAACCCCGTTCGACGCAGGAGATGACATGACGAAGTCCGCCCGCCGCATCGCGTTCATCGGCACCGGCAACATGAACGAGGCCGTCATGGCCGGCGCTCTCGCAGGCGGTTTCGACGCGGATGACGTCGTCGCCACGTCGCGTCGCGAGGAGCGTGGCGCGCAGTTGCGCGAGAAGTACGGCGTCGCAACGATGACGTCGAACCCCGACGCCGTCGCGAGCGCCGAGACGGTCGTGCTCGGCGTGAAGCCGTACCAGCTCGACGACGTGCTCGAGGAGATCGGCCCGCATCTCGCGGACGGCGCCGTCGTCGTCAGCCTCGCCGTGGGGCGATCGACCATCTCGCTCGAGGAGCACCTGCCCGACGGCGCCGCGGTCGTCCGCGTCATGCCGAACACTCCCGCGATGGTCGGGGCGGGCATGCACGCGGTGACGCCCGGCGCACACTGCGACGACGACCAGCTGGCGCGCGCGAAGACGCTCCTCGCCGCGTCGGGCGACGTCATCACGGTCGCCGAGAAGGACCACGACGCCGTGACGGCGGTCTCCGGCAGCGGCCCGGCGTACCTGTTCTACCTCGCCGACGCGATGATCGAGGCGGGCGTCCTGCTCGGCCTGCAGCGCGATGTCGCGCACCGGCTCGCCGTTCAGACGATCGTCGGCGCGGGCACGATGCTCGCGGAGTCGGGGGAGTCGCCCGTCCAGCTGCGCGAGAAGGTCTCGAGCCCCGGCGGGACCACGATCACGGCGCTCGCCGAACTCGACCAGCGGGCCGTGCGCGCGGCGATGGTGGCGGCGATGAAGGCCTGCCACGACAAGTCCGCGTCGATGGGTTGAGCTCGTAGGGCTCGATCGGCGGGAAGAACCAGCAGGGAAGAATCAACACGGCTGAATCAGTGGGGCGTGTCGTTCGTGCGACGCTTCGGCGCTTCCTCGACTCGCTTCCGTCCGCCCCTCGATCGCTCGTTCACCCGATGTTCACCCATCCAAGAACGTTGACGGGCAAGCAGATTGCGCGCCTCATCGCGGCCGCTGCCCCCGGCATCCGGCGCACGGCCCCCCCAGCGCCCATCGGCTCAGCCAAACGTGGTTCGATATGCGTATGACTGCGTTGACTGTACGAACCCTTGGCGAAGACGACTGGCAGATCTACCGCGACGTTCGCCTGAGCGCTCTCGAGGAGTCGCCCGAGGCCTTCGCGGCGTCGTCGTCCGCCGAGAAGCAGCTCGACGAGAGCGCGTGGCGTCGACGCATGGCGCGTGCGCGCCGCATCCTCGCGACCGACGAGAACGGCGACAAGGTCGGCGTCGTCTCGCTCCGCAGCGATGTGCGTGACGACGAGGAGTCGCCGTACGGCGAGCTGTTCGGCCTGTGGGTCACGCCCGACGCGCGTGGCACGGGCGTCGCCGTCGCGCTGCTCGAAGCTGTTCTCGAGCAGGCGCGCAAGGAGAACCTGGGCGCCGTCATCTACTGGGTCGGCACCGACAACGCGCGTGGTGTGGCGTTCGCGTCGAGCCGCGGTTTCCTGCCGACCGAGCACCGTCGTCCGATGAACCCGAACTCGTCCGACACCGAGTCCGAGGAAGAGGCTGCGTTCGTCTACCCGGTCGGTGCCGACGAGACCTCCATCCCGAGCGACGTCCTCGACGCGCGTCACTGACGTCATGCCCCACCCGACCCTCGTCATCTGGGACGCCGCGCTGACGCGGTACGACTTCGGTGAGGGTCACCCGATGAACCCTCTGCGGCTCGCGCTGACTGCGCGCCTCGCGGAGGGTCTCGGCGTTCTGGGGCATGTCGACGTCGAGGCGCCGCGCCTGCCCGACGGAAGCGACGAGTTTCTCCTCAGCGTCCACTCGCGCGCTTACGTCGACGCTGTCGAGGCCGCATCGGCGAACCCGGCGGACGTCGATACGTCGTTCGGTCTGGGCACGGAGGACGACCCGGCGTTCGTCGGCATGCACGACGTCTCCGCGCTCATCGCGGCTGGTACTCTGCGCGCCGTCCAGGCCGTGCACACCGGTGAGTACGAGCACGCGGTCAACTTCACCGGCGGCCTGCACCACGCGATGCCCGACGCGGCGAGCGGTTTCTGCATCTACAACGACGCGGCGATCGGCATCCAGTGGTTGCTCGATCAGGGCGTCGAGCGCGTCGCGTACGTCGACATCGACGTCCACCACGGCGACGGCGTCGAGAAGACGTTCTGGAACGACCCGCGCGTGCTGACGATCTCGATCCACGAGTCGGGCACCGTGCTGTTCCCCGGCACCGGCTTCGCCCGCGACTGCGGCGGGCCCGAGGCCGAGGGCATGGCCGTCAACGTGTCGCTACCGCCCGGCACGGGCGACGCCGAGTGGCTGCGCGCGCTGCACGCCGTCGTCCACCCTGTCGTGACGGCCTTCGCGCCGCAGGTGCTCGTCACCCAACACGGTTGCGACTCGCACTACTCCGACCCGCTCGCGCACATGGTGCTGACGGTCGACGCGCAGAAGATGGCGCATCAGTCGCTGCACGAGCTCGCGCACGACGTGTGCGACGGGCGCTGGGTCGCGCTCGGCGGCGGCGGGTACGAGCTCGTCGACGTCGTCCCGCGCTCGTGGACGCACCTGACGGCCATCGCCGCCGATCACCCGATCCCGCTCGAGACGCCGACGCCGGACGAGTGGCGCCGCCACGTCGAGGCCATCACAGGGCGCACGGCGCCGACGAAGATGGGTGACGGTGTCGCCGAGAACGACGACGTGTGGTTCCAGTCGTGGGCCTCCGGCATGCATCCCGAGTCGCAGGTCGACCAGGCCGTCATGGCGACACGTGAAGCCGTCTTCCCGCATCGTGGCCTCGACGTCTGGTTCGACTGACGTCCACCTTGCCCGGCAGTGACGACCCGTGGGCGATGGGCGCGAGCGACACGACGGGACGTCGAAGCACTCGCCGGTGAACGGCGCGTCACCCCCACGAGTCGCGCAGCAAAACAGCAGACGATAGGATGGCTCAGATATTCCCGTGGCCGACCCACCTCGCGGTGGGGCAGGAACGCACCGGCGAATGTCGGCACGGGCATCGCCAAGGACAACAGGTAAGGAACGGTTCACTCATGGGCTCCGTCATCAAGAAGCGCCGCAAGCGCATGGCCAAGAAGAAGCACCGCAAGCTGCTTCGCAAGACGCGTCACCAGCGTCGCAACAAGAAGTGACCTGATCACTCTTGACGCTCCAGGTCCCTGCCGCCCCGCGGCAGGGACCTGTTGCATGCTCGGGGAATGCTCCTAGGCTGGTGCGATGAACGTCTCCCCGCTGCGACGCGCTCTCGGACACACCCCCGGTGAAGCTGTGAGAAGAATCACCCTCATCACCAAGCCCGGCTGTCACCTGTGCGACGACGCGCGCGCCGTCGTCGAGAAGGTCGCCGCCGAGACGAGCGCCGAGGTGGAGGAGATCAACATGCTCGAGCATCCCGATCTCGTGGCGAAGTATGCCGAGCAGATCCCCGTCACGCTGGTCGACGGCAGGCAGCACGACTACTGGCGCGTCGACGAGGATCGGCTGCGCCGCGCCGTCACGGGCGGGCGTCGGCGGAGGTAGGGACCAAGGTCCCGTCGCGCGGAATGGCCCTCATTCCGCGTCATCACGCGGACGTGAACGACGTCACGCCACTTTGTGCCTCGGTGCACAAGGTCTAAGCTCGGGGGGTCCCGCGAACGCCTGTGCGGGCGTTTGGTATACGCGCCCCGCACCGCGAAGTGAGCGCGTGAGCCCCGAGGAAAGGCCGTAGCTGCCGTGAGCACCGAGCACGTAGAGCGCCGGGAGATTCCCGACGCCACCGTGAATCGGCTACCGGTGTATCTACGCGTGCTCAACGAGCGCGCCGCGGTGGGGCAGGAGCGAATCTCCTCCGAGGCGCTCGCCGAGCAGGCCGGGGTCTCCTCCGCCAAGCTGCGCAAGGATCTGTCGGCCCTCGGCTCGTACGGCGTGCGCGGTGTCGGCTACGACATCGTCACCCTCGCCGACCACGTCGCCGGCGCTCTTGGCCTCGAGCGCGAGTGGTCCGTCGCCATCATCGGCATGGGCAACCTCGGGCGTGCGCTCGCGACGTACGGCGGCATCGGCGTCAAGGGCTTCGACATCAAGTGGCTCATCGACGACGACCCCCGCGTCGTCGGCACGGACGTCGGCGGCCGCGTCATCGTCCCGTTCGAGGCGCTGCGACCCGAGCCGGGCGAGGGCGTCATCGGCATCATCGCGACGCCCGCCACCGCGGCGCAGCAGGTCGCCGACCGCCTCGTCGTCGCCGGTGTGCGCAGCATCCTCAACTTCGCCCCCACCGTCCTGACCGTGCCCGCCGACGTGCAGGTGCGCGGCGTCGACATGGCGGGCGAACTCCAGATCCTCGCGTTCCGTGAGCAGCACTCACGCCTCGCCCGCTCTCGCACCACGAAGGAGCTCCTGGCATGAGCGTCATCGTCCTCGGCCTGTCCCACCGCTCGGCGCCACTCGCGGTGCTGGAGCGTGCCTCTCTCGACCCCGCAGGTCAGCAGGCGCTGCTCGAGCGGCTGCTCGCGGGGGAGAACGTCGACGAGCCGATCGTGCTGTCGACGTGCAACCGCGTCGAGGTGTACGCCGATGCGACGACGTTCCACGGCGCCGTCACCGAGATCGGTGAGGCGCTCGCCGCCGCGACGGGTGTCGCCCTCGGCGAGTTACGCGAACACCTCTACGTCCACTTCGACGAACGCGCCGTCGCGCACCTGTTCAACGTCGCCGCCGGTCTCGACTCACTCGCGGTGGGGGAGAGCCAGATCCTCGCCCAGCTGCGCGAGAGCCTGCGCGAGGGGCAGCGCTCCGGGCGCATCGGCCCCGTCATGTCGCGGCTCGTGCAGCAGGCGCTGCGCGTCGGCAAGCGCGTGCACTCCGAGACGGGCATCGACACCGTCAGCCGCTCCCTCGTCGAGCGCGCCCTCGACCTGTCGGGCAACATGCTCGGCGACCTGACGGGTGTGCGCGCCGTCGTCGTCGGGGCGGGCGCCATGAGCTCCCTCGCCACCCACACGCTCGTGCGTCACGGTCTCGGCGAGGTGACGGTCGTCAACCGCACGTTCGACGCCGCCCGCCGCCTCGCCGACGCCGCCGGCTGCGCCGCGCGCCCCATCGACGAACTGCCCGACGCCCTCGCCGCCGCCGACCTCGTCGTGTCGTGCACCGGCGCTGTCGGCCACGTCATCGACGCGACGCTCGCGGCTCGCGCGAATCCTGAAGGGCGCCCCCAGGTCTACGTCGACCTCGCGCTGCCGCGCGACGTCGCCGACGAGGTCTCCTGCGTGCGCGGCGTCGCCGTGCTCGGCCTCGGCGACCTCGGCCCGCAGGTCGAGGGCGAGCCCGGCGCGGAGGCGGAGATCAAGGCCGTCCAGGACCTCGTGACGAGCGAGGTCGCCGCCTACGTCGTCGCGCGCCGCGCCGAGCGCGTCGCCCCGACCGTCGCGGCGCTCCGCGCCAACGCCGCCGACATCGTCGCCGCCGAGTTGAGCCGCCTCGACAGCCGCGTCGACCTCGACGAGACGACTCGCGCGCAGGTGCAGCTGACGGTGCACCGCGTCGTCGAAAAACTCCTGCACACGCCCACGGTGCGGGTGAAAGAACTTGCCAGCCAGGGTGGTGCTGTCGGTGAGAGTGATTACGCCGCAGTGCTCTCCGCCCTCTTCGACCTCGACCCCGCGCAGACGCGCGTCGTCACGGTTCCCCCGGAGATGCCATGAACAGCCAAGCAGCCGACGCCGCGCCGATCCGCCTGGGCACCCGACGCAGCCACCTCGCGATGACGCAGTCGACGTGGGTGGCCGAACAGTTGCGCGCGCACGGCCACGCCGTCGAGATCGTCGAGATCACGACCGAGGGCGACGTCAACCGCGCCTCGCTGGCGCAGATGGGCGGCACGGGCGTGTTCGCCGCCGCCATCCGCCGCGCACTGCTCGAGGATGAGGTCGACATGGCCGTGCACTCGCTCAAGGACCTGCCCGTCGCGCCCGAACCGGGCCTCGTGATCGCCGGCATCCCCGTGCGCGAGGACCCGCGCGACGCCCTCGTCGCCCGTGACGGTCTGACGCTCGGCGAACTGCCCGCAGGCGCCGTCGTCGGCACTGGTTCGCCGCGACGTGCCGCGCAGCTGCAGGCGCTCGGGCTCGGCTTCGAGATCCGCGACATCCGCGGCAACATCGACACGCGCATGGGCTACGTGACGAGCGGAGAACTCGACGGCGTCATCCTGGCGCGCGCCGGGCTGACGCGTGTCGAACGCACCGGCGCCATCAGCGAGACGATCGACCCGCTGCAGATGCTGCCCGCCCCCGGCCAGGGCGCGCTCGGGCTCGAATGCCGCGAGGGTGACGCACGCGTCATCGCCGCGCTCGCGGAGCTCGACGACGCCGACACGCGCGCCGCCGTCACCGCCGAGCGCGCCGTGCTCGGCGCCCTCGAAGCCGGCTGCGCGGCACCCGTCGGCGCGCTCGCGGAGATCGTCGAAGAGCCCGACGGCTCGCTCGAGATCTCACTGCGCGCCTTCGTCGGTGCGCCCGACGGTTCGTTCGAGCTGCGCCGCAGCGACGTTGGCTCCTACGACAACCCGGCCGCCGTCGGGGAGGCGCTCGCCCGCACGCTGCTCGACGACGGCGCGGGCGCAGTGATCCCGCCGCGCGAGGCACCGAATCCCACGACGAGCACGAAGGAGGCAGGCGCATGAGCACCGACCAGCACCACGCGAGGGTGGCCTTCGTCGGCGCGGGCCCGGGCGACCCGGGCCTGTTGACGATGCGCGCCGCGCGCCTCATCGAGAACGCGGACGCGGTGATCTTCGACCAGATCTGCGGTGAGCGCTTCGTCGCGCCGTTCGTGCGCGACGAGGTCGAACTCGTCGACGCCGGCTACGGCGACGCGGGCGCGCAGCTCACCACCGCGAGCCGCGCGAAGCTCGTCGTCAAGACTGCGAAATCCGTTGCAGCGCAGCATGATGACGCCGACAGCTCGGCTCGAGGTGGCGAGCAGCCGCTCGTCGTGCGCCTCATGGACGGCGACCCGTCGACGTTCCACGGCCTCGCCGAAGAAGCGCTCGCGTGCTCCAAGGCGGGCATCGACTTCGAGATCGTCCCGGGCGTCTCGGCCGTCTCCGCGGTGCCCGCGTACGCGGGCGTGCCGCTGACGGACGCGAAGGCGCGCACCGTCCACGTCGTCACCGCAGGCGACCCGAAGATCGACTGGGCGCGTTCGATCGACGCGTGCATCACCGTCGTCGTGCTCGGCCAGGCCGACGCGCTCAAGACGTCGCTGTGCGAACTGCGTGAGGCCGGCCGACGGGGCAACACGCCCGTCGCGCTGACGGAGAACGGCACGACGATCACGCAGTCGACGGTGACGACGACGCTGGACGAGGTGCCCGCCGTGCTCAAGCGATCCTCGTTCGACGGGCCCGTCATGGCGATCGTCGGCTCGACGGTCGCGCACCGCGACCTGCTGTCGTGGTGGGAGAACAAGCCGCTGTTCGGTTGGAACGTGCTCGTACCGCGCACGAAGGAGCAGTCGGGTTCGATGATCGAGCGTCTCGCGACGCACGGCGCAACGAGCACCGTCGTGCCGACGATCAGCGTCGAACCGCCGCGCACGCCGCAGCAGATGGAGAAGGCCGTCAAGGGCCTCGTCACGGGGCGCTACGAGTGGGTCGGATTCACGTCCGTCAACGCCGTGCGCGCCGTGCGCGAGAAGTTCGCCGAGTTCGGGCTCGACGTGCGCGCGTTCGCGGGCGTCAAGATCGCGGCCGTCGGCGGGGTGACGGCGAACGCGCTGCGCGAGTGGGGCCTCGAGGCCGACCTGACGCCGTCGGGTGAGCAGTCGGCACAGGGTCTGCTCGAGGTGTGGGCCGACTACGACGAGGATCTCGACCCGATCAACCGCGTCTTCCTGCCGCGCGCCGACATCGCGACGGACACGCTCGTCGCGGGCCTCGAGGAGATGGGCTGGGAGGTCGACGACGTCACCGCGTACCGCACGGTGCGCGCGGCCCCGCCCGCGCCGGAGGTGCGTGAGGCGATCAAGTCGGGCAAGTTCGACGCCGTGTGCTTCACGTCGAGTTCGACGGTACGCAACCTCGTCGGCATCGCCGGCAAGCCGCACACGTCGACCGTCGTCGCGTGCATCGGCCCGGCGACGGCGAAGACCGCCGAGGAGCACGGGCTGCGCGTCGACGTCGTCGCGCCCGAGGCGTCGGCGGCGTCCCTCGTCGACGCTCTCGCCGGCTACGGCCGGTCGCTGGCACACGAGGCCGCGGAGTCTGGGGAGAAGGTACGCCGCCCGAGCGATCGACGCGGGGCGGCCCGACGAAAGGTGAAGGCCTGATGGGTAGCTACGATCTGACGCACCGTCCGCGGCGGCTGCGCACGTCGCCGGTGATGCGCGACATGGTCGCCGAGACGGTCGTCTCGCCGTCCGACCTCATCCTGCCGGTGTTCGTGCGCGAGAACGCTTCGGAGAACACGCCGATCGCGTCGATGCCGGGCGTCGTGCAGCACACGCTCGACTCGCTCGTCGCGGAGGCGAAGCGCGCGCGTGACGCCGGCATCGCAGGCGTCATGCTGTTCGGCGTGCCGGAGTCGAAGGACGCCGTGGGTTCGGGTGCGCTCGATCCTGACGGCATCCTCAACGTCGGGCTGCGTGCCGTGCGTGACGCCGTGGGTGACGACCTGCTCGTCATGGGTGATCTGTGCCTCGACGAGTTCACCGACCATGGTCACTGCGGGGTTCTCGACGACGCGGGTCGGGTCGACAACGACGCGACGCTCGACGTGTACGCGCAGATGGCGGTGGCGCAGGCGCAGGCCGGTGCGCATGTGCTCGCGCCGAGCGGCATGATGGACGGCCAGATCGGTGTCATCCGTGCGGCGCTCGATCTGTCGGGGCACGACGACGTCGCCGTCATGGCGTACTCGGCGAAGTACGCGTCGGCGGCGTACGGCCCGTTCCGTGAGGCCGTGCAGAGTTCGTTGCAGGGTGATCGCGCGACGTATCAGCAGGATCCGCGCAACCGCACCGAGTCGTTGCGTGAGGCGATGCTCGACGAGGAGCAGGGCGCCGACATTCTCATGGTGAAGCCCGCGCTGCCGTACCTGGACGTGTTGTCGGACGTCGCGGCTGCCGCGACGGTGCCGGTCGCGGCGTATCAGGTGTCGGGTGAGATGGCGATGATCGAGGCGGCTGCAGCGAACGGTTGGATCGATCGTGAGCGCATGATCCGCGAGTCGTTGACGTGCATCAAGCGTGCCGGCGCGTCGATCATCTTGACGTACTACGCGCTGACGATCTAGCTCGGTGGGGCCTGAGCTTGCGAAGGTTCCAGCGAGCGTTGAGGAAGCGCGTCAAAAAAATCGTGCGATGGCGATCTGGCTCGGTGGGGCCTGAGCTTGCGAAGGTTCCAGCGAGCGTTGAGGAAGCGCGTCAAAAAAATCGTGCGCTGGCGATCTGGCTCGGTGGGGCCTGAGCTTGCGAAGGTTCCAGCGAGCGTTGAGGAAGCGCGTCAAAAGATCGTGCGCTGGCGATCTGACGCGTGCTGACGACCGATCGGGCGCCCAGCCCATCGCGTCACGCATGACGAGAGGCCACGAGTTGTTGCTCGTGGCCTCTCGCGCTTCCCGTCCCAGGTGCGACTGTATCGCATCTGACGAGGTATGCCTTAGTTGCGACTTCGTCGCAGGTGGATAGCGTGGGGTCATGGCTGACTACTCGCTCCCGGAACTTCCCTACGACTACGCAGCTCTCGAGCCCTACATCTCGGGCGAGATCATGGAGTTGCACCACGACAAGCACCACGCGACGTACGTCAAGGGCATCAACACGGCCGTCGACCAGCTGTCGGAGATGCGTGACAAGGAGGAGTTCACGTTCCTCGGCACGCTGGAGAAGAACCTGGCGTTCCACCTCGGTGGCCACGTCAATCACTCGGTGTTCTGGACGAACATGTCGCCTGACGGTGGTGACAAGCCCGTTGGTGATCTCGCGGCTCGTATCGACGCCGACTTCGGTTCGCTCGACAAGTTCCGCGCGCAGTTCGAGGCCAACGCCCTCGGTGTGCAGGGTGCCGGCTGGTCGGTGCTGACGTGGGACATGGTCGCGCAGAAGCTGTACATCGTTCAGCACTTCGACCACCAGGGCAACGTGCCGATCTGCATGGTTCCGCTGCTCATGCTCGACATGTGGGAGCACTCCTACTACCTGCAGTACAAGAACGACAAGGCGACGTTCGTCAAGCAGTGGTGGAACATCGTCAACTGGGCTGACGTGCAGGCGCGTTTCGAGAAGGCGTCGAAGCAGACGCCCGGTCTCATCGTCTGACCGCTGCATCAGTCATCGACGCAAGGGTTGAGGAGGTTCGCGCTCCAGGGGGGGCGCGAACCTCCTCAACCCTTGTCGGCGTCTGCGGCTGTCATTCCCGGCGGTGACGATCGTGGGCGTCATCGTGAGGTGGGGGAGGCCCCAGGGTGGGCCGGCGTCGATGGCGCCGGGCGCGGCGCGCGCGTCAGGCTGGATCCATGACTGTGGAGCGAGTGAGTGCAACGCAGGTGGCGGCTGACCTGGCCGTGGCCTCGTGCGGCGTCGTCGGCCGCGTTCAGTTGCGCGAGCGAGGCGTCGAGCGTCACTACGTGCGTACGCTCGTGCGCCGGGATGCTGCGGGCCCGCGAAAGGCGCGGTTCGGCCTGGCGACGGCGTGAGTGAGCATCGTGTTCGCCACGTGCCGCCGCTGCACGCCCCTCCCGTTCCGCGAGCGCGCGAGGACGTCGCAGCCATTCGTGCCGCCTCTTTCGCCGCCACGGATCACGCGGCCGGGGCGCTGCTCGCGATGACGGTGCAACAGCGCCTCACCACACCTGAGTGGCTCTCTACGGCGTCGCAGATGCACCCCACGCTGCGGCGACGACGTGCCATCGCCGGGTTCATCCGCGACATCGGCGGTGGGTCGCAATCCATCGACGAACTCGCCTTCGTCGCGCACCCGCGTCGACGCCGGTCTCCACTGCCGGATCGTCAGGTCGTGCGCCAGGGCCCCGACGGGGGCTGGTACCTCGATGCACGCTGGAACGCCGACGGCCGCGTCGCCGAGATCGACGGCGCACACCACCAGGGCGGCGCCAACCCGATCACCGACGCACTGCGGCAGAACGCCGTCGCCCTCCACGGCGATCGCGTCCTGCGCGTTCCCGACATCGGCCTGCGCAGCGACCCTGATGCCTTCCTCGACCAGATCGAAGCAGCCCTCAATCAACGCAGGGGTTGGGGGGGGGGGGGGGGGGGGGGGGGGGGGGGGGGGGGGCGGCGGGGGGGGGGGGGGGGGGCGGCGGGGGGGGGGGGGGGGGGGGGGGGGCCCCGCCGCCCCCCCCCCCCCCCCCCGCCCCGCGCCCCTGGATCGTGCCGACCGTCGCGGCGTAC